>JBQCEF010000280.1:0-4027 GCA_051960495.1 Nocardioides sp.
CATGTCGAAAGGCGTCGTCGTGGTGCCTTCCTCGATGTAGCCGCGCACGTGGAAGTTGGGGTGGTTGGTACGCCGATACGTGAGGCGGTGGATCAGCCACGGATAGCCGTGGTAGGCGAAGATCACCGGTTTACCCGGGGTGAACAGCGCGTCGAAGTCCGCGTCCGGCAGCCCGTGCGGGTGCTCGCCGTGGTCCTGCAGCCGCATCAGGTCCACGACGTTGACGAACCGGATCCGGATGTCGGGGAAGAAGCCGCGCAGCAGCTCGACGGCCGCGAGCGCCTCCATGGTCGGTACGTCGCCCGCACACCCCATCACCACGTCGGGCTCCTCGCCCTCGTCGGTGCTGGCCCAGTCCCACACGCCGATGCCCTTGGTGCAGTGCACCACCGCCTCGTCCATCGTGAGGTACTGCAGCGCGGGCTGCTTGCCGGCGACGATCACGTTGACGTACTGCCGGCTGCGCAGGCAGTGGTCGCCGACCGAGAGCAGCGTGTTGGCGTCCGGCGGGAAGTACACCCGGATCACGTCGGCCTTCTTGTTGACCACGTGGTCGACGAAGCCGGGGTCCTGGTGGGAGAAGCCGTTGTGGTCCTGGCGCCACACGTGCGAGGTGAGCAGGTAGTTCAGCGAGGCGACCGGACGGCGCCAGGGAATGTCGTCGGTGGTCTTCAGCCACTTCGCGTGCTGGTTGAACATCGAGTCCACGAGGTGGATGAACGCCTCGTAGCAGGAGAAGAACCCGTGCCGGCCGGTGAGCAGGTAGCCCTCGAGCCACCCCTCGCAGGTGTGCTCGGAGAGGATCTCCATGATCCGGCCGTCGACGCCGAGGTGGTCGTCGTACGGCAGCGTCTCGGCGTTCCAGGTGCGGTCGGTCACCTCCAGGACGTCCTGGAGACGGTTGGAGGAGTTCTCGTCCGGCGCGAACATCCGGAAGGTCTCCATGTTCTCCGCCATCACGTCACGCAGGAACGTGCCGAGGACCTTGGTCGCCTCCACCGCGCCGGTGCCGGGTGCGTCGACGGGGACGGCGTAGTCGCGGAAGTCCGGCATCCGCAGGTCGCGCAGCAGCACCCCGCCGTTGGCGTGCGGTGTCGCGCTCATCCGCAGCTCCCCCGGTGGGTGCAGCTCGGCGATCTCGGGGACGGGGGCGCCGGTCGCGTCGAAGAGCTCCTCGGGCTTGTAGCTGCGCAACCATTGCTCGAGCACCGTGCGGTGCGAGTCGTCCTTGCGGGCATCGGCGAACGGCACCTGGTGGGAGCGCCAGTAGCCCTCGATCTTCTTGCCGTCGACCTCCTTCGGCCCGGTCCAGCCCTTCGGCGACCGCAGCACGATCATCGGCCACGGCGGCCGGTTCGGAGTCGAGGCGGGGTTGGCGCGCGCCTCCTCCTGGTAGCCGCGGATCTCGTCGAGGCAGCGGTCGAGCGTCGCCGCGAACGCCTGGTGCATCTCCTCGGGGTCCGAGCCCTCGACGAAGTACGGCGTGTGGCCGTAGCCGCGCATCAACGACGCGAGCTCGTCGTCGCCGATCCGGGCCAGCACCGTCGGGTTCGCGATCTTGTAGCCGTTCAGGTGCAGGATCGGCAGCACCGCGCCGTCGCGCCGGGGGTCGAGGAACTTGTTGGAGTGCCAGCTCGTGGCGAGCGGACCGGTCTCGGCCTCGCCGTCACCGACGATCGCCGCGACCACCAGGTCGGGGTTGTCGAACGCCGCCCCGTAGGCGTGCGAGAGCGCATAGCCCAGCTCGCCGCCCTCGTGGATCGAGCCGGGGGTCTCCGGCGCCACGTGGCTCGGGATCCCGCCGGGGAACGAGAACTGCGTGAACAGCCGGTCGAGCCCCTCCTCGTCGAGGCTGACGTTGGGGTAGACCTCGCTGTACGTGCCCTCCAGCCAGGCCGAGGCGACCAGCCCGGGTCCGCCGTGGCCCGGCCCGATGATGTACATCATCTTCTGCCGGCGCGCCATGATCGCCCGGTTCAGGTGCGCGTAGACGAAGTTCAGGCCGGGGGTGGTCCCCCAGTGCCCGAGCAGCCGCGGCTTCACGTGCTCAGGCAGCAGCGGCTCCCGCAGCAGCGGGTTCTCCATCAGGTAGATCTGGCCGACCGAGAGGTAGTTGGCGGCCCGCCACCAGGCGTTGATCCGGTGCAGCTCGTCGGCACCCAGCGGGCTGCCGGTCACCGTGCTGCGGGTCTGCTCCAGCTCGCTCGTGCTCGTCACGTCTCGTCCCTGTCGTCGACATCAGGTCGCCTCGACCCTAGCCAGGGGTCGTGCCCAGGTCACGGGCCGACAGTCCCGCTCCGCCTCGGACAGAGGAGGATCGCCGGCGCCTGGTGCCGGAAAGGCTCCTAGGTACGGCGGCTGCGGGCCAACGGGTCACGCACCGCGAGGAGCAGCACCCCGGCCCCGACCAGCAGCAGTGCAGCCCACCGGATCCTCGCCGCCTCCCACGGCGGTCCCCAGGTCTGGGCCTGCTGGAGCGCGTACCAGCGCGGCGCCGCGGCGCTCAGAAACGCCAGGGCGACCAGCCCGACGACCGCGAGGTGGGCCGGCTGGTGCAGGTCGCGCCACGCCCGCAGGCCGGCTCCCAGCGCCAGCCCGGCGACGCCGAGCGCCAGCGTCTCGACGCCGACGGCGGCACCGGGGACGTCGGGTGCGCGCCAGCCGACGACGACCACCGCCACCAGCCAGCCCGCGAGCAGCGGCACGGACCCGACGGCCACCCGCATCGAGGTGCGCACCGCCCGCGGGTACGGCGTCGCGGCCGTCACCTCGCCGGCCGGGTCGTCGATGGTGACCACCCACGCGCAGGCGAGCAGCACGCCGACGCCGCGGAGCACGCGCAGCCCGTAGCCGTCGTCGAGCACCGGCGCCGTGGCCGCGAGCAGTCCGAGTGCCAGCAGCAACGGGACGAGCAGCGCCGGGCCGTGGACGAGCCGCCACGAGGCCGCGAGGAGCGCGCGTGTCTGCGTGCGGTTCACGGCAGCTGGCCGATTCCGGCCGTCACTGCCACGACCGTGGCGACGACCCCGAGCACCACCGCGGGCGTACGACGGTGCGCGACCCGGACCCAGGCCGCGGCGACGGCCATGCCGCACAGCCCGACGAGGTAGAGGACGTGCAGCGCGGCGGATCCGTCGCGCACGCCGGCCCAGTCGTCGGCGTAGAGGCCCCACTGGGCCCAGCCCAGCGCGGGACCGAGGAGGGCGAGGTCGCCCCGGCCGTCGAGCCAGAGGTTGGCCACCACGATCGCCACCAGGCCGACAAGGCCCGTGACCCGGCTGGGGAACCAGACGCCGAGCATCAGCCCGAGCACCACCGCGCCGACCAGCGAGACCGGCCCGCCGAGGAGGTGCCACACGGTCGGCATCGCGCCCCCGGTGTCGGCGTAGCGATCCAGCGCCAGGTAGCCCAGGTGGTTCGCCAGGGCGCCCACCAGCGCGAGCGCCGCCGGGGCGAGCGCGGCCAGCGCTACCGCCAGCACCCGCTCCTCGGCGCGACCGGGCAGCGGACCGAGGATCTCCTCACTGCCCGCCCGACGGTCGCGGGTGGCCACGAGCGTGCCGGCCAGCACGAGGAACAGCCCGGGATAGAACGTGGGGAGCATCGCGACGGTCTCGAAGGCCGAGCGAGGGCCCTGGTCCGCGAACATCGTGACGGCCACCAGCACGACGTAGAGCACGAAGCCGGCGACGACCAAGGGGTGGCGCAGCAACCGGCGCGCCTCCTGGACGGCCAGGACCGCGACGACCGAGCGCGCGGGAGGGGCGGCGGCCAGCCGACCGCCGACAGCCAGCGTGCTCACGCGACCTCCCCCAGCCCGGCCCCGGCCGCCGGCCCGAGCAGCAAAAGGTAGGCGTCCTCCACGGACGGCTCGATGAGCTCCGCACCCGGCGGCGGGGTCCCGACGTGGTGGTAGTGGCCGGCGCCGACCCGCCAGCCGGCGACGGCTCGCGGGTCCTTGTCCTCGGCGATCCACACCCGTCCGGTCGCCACCGCGGCGAGCTCGGCGGGAGTCCCCGTGAACAGC
>JBQCEF010000281.1:0-5887 GCA_051960495.1 Nocardioides sp.
TGTCGCGGCGTATGAACACCTGGCCGCCGAGCCCGACGATCGCCTGGTCGGCCGAGCCGTGGCCGTAGTGCTCGAAGCGCTGCCGGTAGAGCCCGACCATCCGCTCGGTGTGCGAGGCCGGCCAGAAGATGTGGTTGGCGAAGAAGCCGTCGCCGTAGTAGGCGGCCTGCTCGGCGATCTCGGGGGAGCGGATCGAGCCGTGCCACACGAACGGCGGCACGCCGTCGAGCGGCCGCGGCGTGGACGTGAAGCCCTGCAGCGGGGTGCGGTACTTGCCCTCCCAGTCGACGACGTCCTCGCGCCAGAGCCGGTGCAGCAGGTGGTAGTTCTCGATCGCGAGCGGGATGCCGTCGCGGATGTCCTTGCCGAACCACGGGTACACCGGTCCGGTGTTGCCGCGGCCCATCATCAGGTCGACGCGGCCGTCGGAGAGGTGCTGGAGCTTGGCGTAGTCCTCGGCGATCAGCACCGGGTCGGTGGTGGTGATCAGCGTGGTCGAGGTGGAGAGGATGATCCGCTCGGTCTGCGCCGCGATGTAGGCCAGGGTGGTCGTCGGTGCGGAGGCGATGAACGGCGGGTTGTGGTGCTCGCCGGTGGCGAAGACGTCGAGCCCGACCTCCTCGGCCTTCTTGGCGATCGCGACGGTCGCCTTGATCCGCTCGTGCTCGCTCGGGGTGCGGCCGGTCGTGGGGTCCGTCGTGACGTCCCCGACGGTGAAGATGCCGAACTGCATGACCACTCCTAGATAGTTTCAACTTCAACTATACGAACCGGAGGGTCGGTCTGGCTATTCCCCGGACGCCGGTGCGGGCGTGGCCGCGGGGTCCTTCTGCCGGGGCTTGTCGGCCACCATCGTCGTGGCCCCGTCCGGCGGGTCGAGGACTTGACGGTGGATCTCCGCCGAGGCGTTCCCGAGGCCGCCGAGCCGGATGTCGTCGTAGGCGCGCAGCTGGTGGGTGGTGCGGTCGACGTAGAGGACCGAGAGCAGGATCGGAGCCGGCTCCTCCGGCTCGAGCGCACGCAGCCCCGAGCCGCCGGTGGACCCCTGCACCATCAGCCAGGTGCCCTGCGGCCCGTGCTCGACCCGCCGGTAGTGCAGGTGGCCGAACAGCGCGGTCGGCGCGGCTCCGTCGAAGAGCTGCTCGTCGGCGGGGTCGTGGAAGACCAGCACGTCGACGTCACCGTTCTCGCGCGCCTTCTCGGTGAGCTTCTCGGCCGCCTGGGTGACGGTCGCCGCGCTGGCGGGGACGGCCTTGTCGGGGGTGAAGGTGGGATCGCCTGCGCCGAGGAACGTCAGCCCGGCGACCTTGCGTGGCTTGCCCTCGAGCACGACCACGTTGCGCAGCCGCCGCATCGCACGTTCGGTCACCGCCGAGTCGTGGTTGCCGCGCACCCACACGTAGGGCCGGTCCAGGTGCCGGATCTCCTCCACGTAGCGGTTCTCCGGGGCCGTCCCGTGGTCGGTGATGTCACCGGAGTCGACGATCACGTCGACGTCGTACTGCGTCGCGACGGTCCGGATGAGGTCCCAGGACTGCGGCGCCAGGTGCAGGTCCGAGACGTGCAGGACCTTGATCACGTCGTCGCTCGCGGGCAGCAGCGGCAGCGTCGACGTCGCGGTGTAGATGCCGCTGACGTTGCGCACGATCTGGGCGAGCTGGTCGCCGTACCGGGAGAAGTCCGTGACGATCGTCTCCGCGCTGCCCACCACCGACGGCGCGCTGCTCAGCAGTCCCTCGTAGCGGGGCTCGGCGAGCGCCGCGGGGTTCCAGGAGGCGACGCCGACGGCCAGCGCCGAGGTCACCGCGACCAGCGCGGTGCCGCCCCCGACCAGCGTCGAGCGCACCCGACGCGACCCGAGCGCGGAGAGCGCCAGCGCCCCGGCCACGGTCGCGAGCACCGACCTCAGCGCGGCCATCTCGAGCTCCCAGCGCAGGTCCGCGGTCGCTCGCGGCTTGAGGTCGGCCAGCAGCTCGGGGCGGGCGACCAGCGCCCGCGCCTCCTCCACGTCGAACCCCTCGAGGGTGGCGCGGATCCCGAGCGGGCCGCCGTGGGTGGCCAGGTCGAGCTCGCCGAGCGGGGGTACGACGACCCGGGTGCCGCCGCCCCAGGTCGGCAGGACCCGCATCGACGTGGTGAGCGGACCCACCTCGTGGTGGACGGTGCCGCCGAGGATGAGGCCGAGCCAGCCGCCGACGAGGCCCAGGACGACGGCGACGACGAGCCGGAGGGTCCGGGAGCCCGCCGCTGGGGACGAGGGCTGCTCCGCCGAGTCGATCGACGTGGAACCGGGGGAGGGCGGGGAGATCATGTGCGCTGCCAAACCACGAGAACGTGCAGGGCCTCCATTGAAACTGCCGTGCAGCTCTGCTGTCCGGAGAACGCGGGAGTCCGGCCTACTCGGGCTGGTTGTCGGTCTCGCCGCCGACCCGGTAGGGCGTGGTGACGTCGTCGTACATCAGGTGGGCGACCAGCCCTTCGGCCGCGTGCTGCAGGTTGTGGCAGTGGTCCATCCACACGCCGGGGTTGTCGGCGAGGAAGGCGATCTCGAAGCTCTCCCCGTCGCGGACGTTGAGCGAGTCGACCCACCACGGGCTGCCGGTCGCCTTCTCGCCGTTGCGCGACAGCACCACCGCGTGGTGGCCGTGCAGGTGCATCGGGTGCACGTCGCCGCTGTGGTTCTCGATCCGGAACACGACGACGTCGCCCTTGCGGACCATGAACATCGGGATGTCGGGGAAGAGGTGGCCGTTGATCGACCACCACAAACCGGGCTTGCCCTCGACGAACCCGGGCTTGCGCCCGATGGAGTAGTCGAAGGTGCGGTCGGGCCGGCTGGCGTCGAAGCCGATCTCCGCGGGGCTGCCGTAGTGCAGCAGGTCGAGCTCCTCGCGCGGCTGGGCGACCTCGGCGGCCGGAGCTCCGCTCGGCCCGAGCACCAGCGCGGCGCCGCCGAGCTGGAGACGCACGGCCGTCCCGTCCTCGGGGACGGTCACCTCGAGGTCGGCCCGTCCGCCCGCCGTCAGAGTCAGCGACTTCCCGGTCACCGGGGTCGGTGCGTTGAGGTCGCGCGCGTCCACGGCCAGCACCGTGTACGGCGCGCCCGACCACACCTGCACCGGGCCGTTGTCGGTGTTGACCAGCCGCACGCGCAGCCGCTCGCCGGGCGAGGCCTCGACGGCGACGTCGTCCTCGAGGCCGTTGATCGTGCGGACCCCGCCGTACACGTGGGTGACCGCGGTGACGTCGCGGGCCTCGGGGTCGGCCGTGCGCGGGCGGACGACCAAGCTGCCGAACAGGCCGCCGATCACCTGGGCGTGCGAGACCTGGTGCGAGTGGTACCAGTAGGTGCCCGGGTCATCCGCGACGAACCGGTAGACGTGGTCCTCGCCGATCCCGATCGCGTCCTGGGTGACGCCGGCGACGCCGTCCTCGGCGTTGGGCACGTCGACGCCGTGCCAGTGCAGGGTCATCCCGTCGGGCACGGACTGGTTGCGCACGTGGACCTCGACGACGTCCCCCTCGGTCGCCTCGATCAACGGGCCCGGCGAGGTGCCGTTGAGGGTGTATCCGTCGACCTCACGGCCCGACGCCAGGGTGAACCGTTGCTTTTCCGCCACGAGGTCGACGCGGACGTCCGCGGGCAGGTCCCGGTCGGTGTCGAAGTCGGGCACGCTCTTGACCAGCTGGTGGTCGCTGGTGTGTGCCACGAGCCCGTGGTGGTGGATCGTCAGGGCGGGCCCGCCGCCGTAGTCGACGTAGCCCATGTCCATCACCGAGTACGAGCTCGGCGTGCGGCTGCCCTGCCACATCCAGCCCAGTGGCACGACGATGGCCACGGTGGCGAGGCAGGCGACCAGGGCCCGAAGGTGGATCCTGGTCATCCTGCCCCGCCCCGCGCGTGCGTCGTGCTGTGGTGCCTCGTGCTGCCGGGTCGTGACGGTGGGCAGGTCAGACAGTGGCGGCCTGGCCCTCGTACGTCGCACCGGTCGTCACCGCTGCGTCCACCCGGCGTGCTGTGTTCCAGCCCAGCCAGGCGAGGAACAGCGCGTTGAGGCCGTGGAACATCCCGACCACCGGCGCGCCGAAGGCGCCGAAGGCGAACGCGATCTGGACGATCACGTCGAGCAGGATGAACGCCGCCCACTTCACCCCGCCGGGCACCTTGGCGAAGAACGAGATGATCAGCAGCACCAGCGCGACGAGCGGGATGAGCATCTGCCCGTTGATGCCGTGGATCATGAAGCCGACGACACCGGTGAACGAGACGTTCTCGTCCTCCATCGTCGCCTTGTCGAGCGTGCCGCCGTCCTCGATCCACTTGCTCAGACCGAAGAACGCGAATGCGATGGCCGCCGCCTGCACGGCGACGAGCACCGGGATGGCATAGGCAAGGTACTTGTACGCAGCCTTCATAGAAGTGCCTCCGAAGAAACGAGACCCGTGCGGTGGGTCTGACTTGTCTTGCGGTGGCCCCCCGAGATGACCCCCCTCACCACAGGATGGACCCATCGGAGCCCGTTGTCCTGCCAATTTCGGACTAGTTCTTCCGGGCGTGTCTGCGCATGCCGGGCGTGTCGCGGCGCCCCCGGTACTGTCGCTCACGTGCTGAAGCTGGGCCCTGGCGAGTTCGCCGACACCCACCTGCGGGTGAATGCGATCGTCAACCCCACCCCCGACTCCTTCTACGACCGGGGTGCCACCTGGGACGAGCAGCGTGCGCTCGACCGGGTCCGTCAGGTGGTCGCCGAGGGCGCCGATCTGGTCGACATCGGCGGGGTGAAGGCCGGGCCGGGCGAGGACGTGGACGTCGCGGAGGAGCTGCGTCGTACGGTCGGCTTCGTCGGGCAGGTGCGCGCGGAGTTCCCCGATCTCGTGATCAGCGTCGACACCTGGCGCTCCGAGGTGGGCCGGGAGGTCTGCGCGGCCGGCGCCGACCTGCTCAACGACGCCTGGGGCGGCCACGACCCGCGACTGGCCGAGGTCGCCGCCGAGCACGACGCCGCGCTGGTCTGCACCCACACGAACGGCGCCACGCCCCGGACCCCGCCGCACCGGCCGTCGTACGACGACGTCGTCGCCTCGGCGATCCACGACACCATCGCGCTCGCCGAGCGGGCGGCCGCTCTCGGCGTCGACCGGCGCAGCATCCTCATCGACCCGGCGCACGACTTCGACAAGAACACCTGGCACTCCCTCGAGCTGACCCGGCGGCTGGACGAGATGGTGGCCACCGGGTGGCCGGTGCTGGTGTCGCTGTCCAACAAGGACTTCGTCGGCGAGACGCTGGACCTGCCCGTCGGCGAGCGGCTGGTCGGCACGCTGGCCGCCACCGCCATCAGTGCCTGGCACGGCGCACAGGTCTACCGCGTCCACGAGGTCGCCCAGACCCGCCAGGTGCTCGACATGGTCGCGTCGGTCAAGGGGACCCGGCCGCCGGCCCGCGTCGTGCGCGGTCTGGCATGAGCGCGCCCCGGCACGGTTCGGTCGTGCAGGTCGTGCTGTGCCCCCACCCGCCGTTGCTGTTCCGCGGGCTCGGCGGGCTGGTGGACCCCGTCGCCGACCTCCGCGTCGCCTGCGAGGCCGCGATCCGCGCCGCCCTGGACCGGCGGCCGGAGCGGGTCGTGGTCGTCGCGGCGGTGCCCGACCCGGCGTCGGTCGACCCGGGCGCCGCCCCCGACGTGCGCCGGTTCGGTACGACGGGCCCGCGCACAGGGCCGGGACTGCCGCTCGCCCTCGGGGTCGGCCGCCGGCTGCTCGACGAGGCCGGCTGGGAGGGTCCGACCGTGCGGGTCGGCCTCGACGTCGACGCGTACCGGTCCGCGCTCGCCGACCTCGCGCGCGGCCTGGCCGCCGGCGAGGAGCGCACGGTCGTGCTGCTGCTCGG
>JBQCEF010000282.1:0-2282 GCA_051960495.1 Nocardioides sp.
GCGCCGCCCGGCCCGACCGCACCGGCGAGGCCCGACGCGTCCCAGTGACCGCCGTCGCCGGCGAGCTTCCCTCCCCGGCGACCCCTCCCAGTGACCAGGAGTAGTGCCGTGAGCGACACCGAGAACGAGAACCCCGCCGTCGACGAGTCGACGGACGCCGAGCGGGCCGAGACGAGCGCGGCGGCAACGGAGCCGTCACCGAGCCGGCTCGAGCAGCTCGAGAACGAGGGTGAGATCGCCGCCGACTACCTCGAGGAGCTGCTGGACATCGCCGACCTCGACGGCGACCTCGACATGGATGTCGAGGGTGACCGTGCCGCGGTCTCCATCGTGGGAGCCGAGCTGAGCCAGCTCGTCGGTCGCGACGGTGAGGTGCTGGAGGCGCTGCAGGAGCTGACCCGGCTCGCGGTCTACCGCGAGACGGGTGAGCGGTCCCGGCTGATGCTGGACATCGGTGGCCACCGCGCCGACAAGCGGTCCCGGCTGGAGAAGCTGGCGGCCGAGACGTGCGCGACGGTCAAGGAGACCGGCGAGGCGGTGTCGCTGCGGCCGATGTCCCCGTTCGAGCGCAAGGTCGTGCACGACGCCGTCGCCGCGGCCGGGCTCTCGTCGGAGTCCGAGGGCGAGGAGCCCCGCCGGTACGTCGTGGTGCTCCCCCGATGACCGACGGCCGGTGTGCCGGATGAGCGATCCCGTTTCACGTGAAACACCCCTCGTGCCCGCCGTGGCCCGGGGGGTGTTTGGCGATCGCCTCCCGGTCGCCGAGGCGTACGCGGCGTTGCTCGCTGACGACGGCGTCGTCCGCGGGCTGATCGGTCCGCGGGAGGCGCCGCGACTGTGGGAGCGTCACCTGCTCAACAGCGCGGTCCTCGCCGAGCTCGTCCCCGGGGAATCCGACGTCTGCGACATCGGGACCGGCGCCGGCCTGCCGGGAATGGTGCTGGCGATCGTGCGTCCCGACCTCCGGGTCACCCTCGTGGAGCCGCTGCTGCGCAGGACGACCTTCCTCGATGAGGCGGTCGAGCGGCTCGGTCTGGAGAACGTCGAGGTCGTGCGCTCCCGTGCCGAGGAGCTGCACGGCTCCCGCGAGTTCGCCGTGGTCACCTCGCGGGCCGTGGCGGCGCTGGACCGGTTGCTGGACTGGTCGATGCCGCTGGTCCGCCAGGGCGGGGTCCTGCTGGCGATGATGGGGTCTTCGGCCCAGGACGAGGTCGACGCCGCACGGCGGGGTCTGCGGCGCCACGGCGCGGGTGCGGTCACGGTGGAGAGCTGCGGCGCGGGGGTGGTCGAGCCGCCGACCACGGTCGTCCGGGTGGAAGCGTCCCGTCCGTCCCGGTTAGGTTATGAGCAGTCCGCCAGGTCCGCTCGCACGTCCGCCAAGAAGGGTCGTACCCAGTGACAGCACCCCGTCCCGCGACCGGGGTCGTCTCGGGCCTCGGGTGGCCCGGGGACCGGGACGAACCGGTCGTCGCCACGCTCGGCTGGCCGAGATACCCACAGAATCCACAGGTTGGTCCACAGGGCTGGGACAGTGCCGCGACTAATCGTGTTTCACGTGAAACGGCGTCGTCCGCTGCGGTGTCGGTTCCACGTGAAACAGTGGCAGCCAGTGATCGCCCCGAGGCCGGTTCCAGGCCCCCGGAACCTGTCGACAACCCCCAGGAGCCTCCCGTGTCCCCACCGCCGGCGCCGTCCGAGGCCGCTCGGTTCGGTCCGCACCCCGCGCCCGGGTCGCCCTACCGGACGGCGGCAGACCTTGCCGCCTCCCCGCTCACCGGGGCCGACGACTCGACGCCGCTCGCGCGCTCGGTCGAGCAGGCGCTGAGGATCCGCGAGGGGCGCAAGCTCGACGGGCTGCCGCGCCCCGAGCGGACCCGCGTGATGGTGGTCGCGAACCAGAAGGGCGGCGTGGGCAAGACCACCACGACCGTCAACATCGCGGCGGGTCTGGCCCAGCACGGCCTCCGGGTCCTCGTCGTGGACCTCGATCCCCAGGGCAACGCCTCGACGGCCCTGGCGATCGATCACCACCGGGGGACGCCGTCCACGTACGACGCGGTCGTCGAGGGGACGCCGTTGGTCGACGTGGTCCAGGAGAGCGCGGAGGTCCCGGGGCTGTTCGTCGTACCCGCCACGATCGACCTGGCGGGAGCCGAGATCGAGCTCGTGAGCATGGTCGCCCGGGAGAGCCGGCTGCGCAAGGCGCTCCATGCCCACCCCCAGGTGTTCGGCGAGGGGGAGGACCGCATCGACTACGTGTTGATCGACTGCCCGCCCTCCCT
>JBQCEF010000283.1:0-21092 GCA_051960495.1 Nocardioides sp.
TGATCGGGGCAGTGACGACCGTGGTGGGAGTCGCAGCGAGCGGCTGGCTCGTCGGGCTGTTCGGCGCCGGAGCCGCGGTGTCGGACCACGCCACGACCTACCTGCGCTGGGCGTTCCTCGGCGTGACGCCCCTGCTGGTCATGCTCGCCGGCACGGGGATCCTCCGCGGGCTCCAGGACACCCGGACCCCGCTGGTCATCGCGGTCGTCGGCAACGTGGCCAACGTCGGCCTGAACCTGCTGCTCGTCTACGGCCTCGACCTCGGCATCGCCGGGTCGGCGATCGGCACGGACCTCGCCCAGCTCGGGTCGGCCGCGGCCATCGTGGCGGTCGTGGTGCGGGCCGCCCACCGCGAAGGCGCGTCGCTGCGCCCGGACCTCCCCGGCGTACGACGCGCCGCCCACGCGGGCGTCGCCCTGGTGATCCGGACCCTGACCCTGCGCGCCTCGCTCCTGGTCATGACGTACGGCGCCGCGACGCTGGGCGCCACCGCCACGGCGGCCCACCAGCTCGCGATGACGTTGTGGACGTTCCTGGCGTTCGCACTCGACGCCATCGCGATCGCCGCCCAGGCGATCACTGGGCGGTACCTCGGGGCGGGCGATCTTCCCACCACCCGGCGCGCCACCCGGCGGATGGTCCAGTGGGGAGTCGGCTCGGGCGTGGTGACCGGCGCGTTGCTCGCCGCCACCTCACCGGTGCTCGGAGGGCTGTTCACCAGCGACCCGGAGGTCCACGAGGCACTGTGGCCGGTGCTGCTGGTGGCTGCGCTGTGGCAACCGGTCGCCGGCCTGGTCTTCGTCCTCGACGGTGTCCTCATCGGCGCGGGCGACGGCCGCTACCTCGCCTGGGCGGGCCTGGCGGTGCTGCTCGTTTTCGCGCCCCTGGCCTGGCTCGCTCTGGCAGCCGCACCCGCGGGTCACGGTCTCGTCGCCCTGTGGGTCGCGTTCGGTCTTGGGTTCATGGGCAGCCGGGCCGTCGTGCTCGCGGGGCGGGCGCGTGGCTCCTCCTGGATGGTCCCGGGGGTCCCGGTCCACCCGTAGGCTTCGCCCGTGACGCCGCTGCAGAAGGTCGCCATGGGGATGGTCATCGTCCTCGTCGACGCCTTCTTCGGTGGGTACGACGCAGTCCCGGACCCGATCGGCTGGGCCATGGTGATCGCCGGCCTGCTGCCGCTCCGGAACCGGATCGAGAGCGGGTCGGGCCTGGTCATGCTGGCCGGGGTCTCTCTGCTGGTCTCCGTGGCGACCTATCCGCCGGCCGTGACCGACCTGCTCGACGAGAGCGGCGGCTGGGCGCTGTCGCTGCCGCAGATCGCGTTCAGCTTCCTGTTGTGCACAGGCCTCGCGCGGCTCGCCGATCAGCTCTCCCGCCGCTTCCTGATCCTGCGCTGGCTGTTCGTCGCGCTCGCTGCCGGACCCGTCCTGGTCTTCGGCGGGGAGGTCGAGGCCCTGCGCAGCCCGATCGCCCTGCTGGGCGTGGGGGCGAACCTCTACCTGGTCTACCTGCTCTTCCGGGCGTCGCCGCACGTCGCCGGCCGGGAAGTAAAGGCTGAGTAAAAGATCCCTGTGACGGGCTTCACCCGGTGGGGCGCGGGGAGGTTGACTGTCAGCGTTTTGCGCCCGCTTTGAGGGCGTGCGTCCTGTTGGTCCGGGGAGGGGAACTGATGGACTTCGACCAGACTCGTCGTGCCCGCAGGAGGGCACTCCACTTCGTCGTCGCGCTGCTCGGCGCCGTGCTCGTGGTGCCACCGATGGCGCTCGCGCCGGCGAACGCCGCGGCACAGCGCACTGACGCCGCCGCGTCGTCGAACGGCCTGCTGCCGCTCGATCCCACCGTCCTGCTGCCGTCGATGTCCGGCGCCGGCGCGATCACCGGCGTCGCGGGGATGGCCTGCAGCAACCTGTCGGGGACTGCCGGGTTCGCCGTACCCTGCCAGGACCCCCTGACCCTCAGCGAGCTGCCGTCGCTCGGGTCGATCAGCATGGTGGCGGAGCCTTCCGCCGGTTGGGTGTTCGCCGGCTGGAGCGGGGCCACCGACTGCGGCCTCGAGGTCAGCTGCGTGCTGGGCACGAGCCTGCTCAGTGGGCTCAGCAGCGCCCTCGCACCCGTGGCGACGTTCCTGCCCAGCGACGACCCGTCGCTGCCCGGCGCCTGCGAGTCGCCGCTGCCGATCCCGGGCGCCGACTGCGCCGCCCCGGACACCACGATCACGTCCTCGCCGAAGGTGACCGCGGACAAGAAGACCAAGGAGACCACGGCCGCCTTCGCGTTCAAGGCCTACGAGACCGACACCTCTGGCAAGCCGACCACGACCGAGACCTCCGGCGCGACGTTCGAGTGCCAGCTCACCGGGCCCGGCCAGGCCGGTGGTTTCAGCGCGTGCACCTCGCCGAAGTCCTACGACAACCTCGCCGACGGCAGCTACACCTTCTCGGTCAAGGCCAGCGACACCGCCGATCCGAAGAACACCGACGCGACCCCGGCCACGTTCACCTGGTCGGTGGTGACCACCGAGCCGAACACGCTGATCACCTCGGGCCCCAAGCGCTGGGCACTGGCCCGCAAGGCCACGTTCGGGCTCGCGATCTCGCCGGCCGGGTCGGCGACGTACCGCTGCAGCCTCGACGGCGCCGGGCGGCTGTGCACGGGTGACCGCGCCACCGTCGCCTTCGCCACGGGCACGCACACCTTCGCGGCCCAGGGCAGCGACAGCCTCGGCAACGAGGACAGCACCCCCGCGACCCGGACCTTCACGCTGCCGGTGAACAACACCGATCTGAAGGGCAAGGGCTGGACCAAGGCCAAGAAGAAGGGGTACTTCCTCAAGACCTTCTCCACGACGAAGAAGAAGGGAGCGGTCCTGAAGTACCGCTCCTCGTCGATCAAGCGGGTCGCCCTGGTGGTGACCAAGGGCAAGGGGTACGGCACCGTCAAGGTCTACCTCGGCAAGCACCTGCTGAAGAAGGTCTCCCTCGCCGCGAAGCGGACCCACAAGAAGAAGCTGGTCAACATCGCCGGCTTCTCCACGGCGAGGGCCGGGACCGTCAAGATCAAGGTGGTGTCCAAGGGCAGGCCCGTGGTGATCGAAGGTCTCGGCCTGGCCTCACGCTGACAGCGCGCCGGACGCACGAAGGGCCGCTCCCTGGCGGGAGCGGCCCTTCGTCTGTCGCTGCGTCAGGCGGGCACGACGTTGAGGTTGACCGTCGCGTCGACCTCGTCGGCGACCTTCACCGTCACCTGGTGCGCGCCCAGGGACTTGATCGGGTTCCCGACGATGATCTTGCGCTTGTCCACCTCGGCGCCGGCACCGGTGATCGCGTCGGCGATGTCGGTGACGGTGACGGAGCCGAACAGGCGACCGCCCTCACCGGCGCGGACCGGCAGCTGGAAGGTCGTGGCCTCGAGCTTGGCCTTGACCTCCTTGGCGTGGTCGAGGTCGCGGACCTCGCGGGTCGCGCGCGCAGCCTTGATCGAGTCGATCGTGCGCTCGCCGCCCTTGGTCCAACGGATCGCGAAACCGCGCGGGATGAGGAAGTTGCGGCCGTAGCCGTCGCGGACCTCGACGATGTCGCCGGGGGCCCCGAGGCCGGTGACCTCCTGGGTCAGGATCAGCTTCATGATGTTCTCCCCCTGCCTCAGCGAGCCGTGGACGTGTAGGGCAGCAGAGCGACCTCGCGGGCGTTCTTGACCGCGGTGGCGACGTCGCGCTGGTGCTGCACGCAGTTACCGGTCACCCGACGCGCACGGATCTTGCCGCGGTCGGAGATGAACTTGCGGAGCAGGGTGGTGTCCTTGTAGTCGACGTAGGACACCTTCTCCTTGCAGAACTGGCAAACCTTCTTCTTGGGCTTGCGGAGTACTGGCTTGGCCATTGTGGTGCTTCCTTTCGTGAAGCCCGGCGAACGCCGGAATGGTCGTCAGTGGATGGACTGTGAAGTTGTGGGGGGTCTCGACGAGCTCGACCCTCGGGTCGATCAGAAGGGGGGCTCCTCGGAGGAACCGCCGGAGGACCACGGGTCGTTCGACGGCTGGCCGCCGCCGTACGAACCGCCGCCCTGCTGGCCGCCCCAGCCGCCACCCTGCTGGCCGCCGCCGCCCTGCGATCCGCCGCCCTGCGGGCTCGAGGCCCACGGGTCGTCGCCACCGCCGGAGAAGCCGCCGCCACCGCCGCCACCGGACCGCGTGGTCTTGGTGACCTTGGCCGTGGCGTACTTCAGGCTCGGACCGACCTCGTCGACGTCGATCTCGAAGACCGTGCGCTTCTCGCCCTCACGCGTCTCGTAGGACCGGGCCTTGAGCCGGCCCGACACGATGACGCGCATGCCGCGGGTGAGCGACTCGGCGGCGTTCTCGGCCGCCTGGCGCCACACGGAGCAGTTGAGGAACAGCGCCTCCCCGTCCTTCCACTCGTTGCTCTGCCGGTCGAACGTGCGCGGCGTCGAGGCAACGGTGAAGTTCGCGACCGCCGCACCCGAAGGGGTGAAGCGGAGCTCGGGGTCGGCCGTCAGGTTTCCGACGACGGTGATCGGGGTCTCGCCTGCCATGTCAGGCCTCCAGTCTCGGTGAGCTTGTCAAAGCTGATGGGTGACCGGGGGAATCGGTCGAGGAGCCGATAGAGCTGATCGCGCTGCGGTGCAGCAGATCAGTGGACGTCGGGACGCAGCACCTTGGTGCGCAGCACCGACTCGTTCAGGCCGAGCTGGCGGTCCAGCTCCTTGACCGTGGCAGGCTCGGCCTGCAGGTCGATGACGGCGTAGATGCCTTCGGCCTTCTTGTCGATCTCGTAGGCGAGCCGGCGACGTCCCCAGACGTCGACCTTCTCCACCGAGCCACCGTCCTGACGGACGACGTTGAGATAGGTGTCGAGCGAAGGCGCAACGGTGCGCTCTTCGAGATCGGGGTCGAGGATGACCATCACTTCATAGGCACGCAAAGCGGTCTCCACCTCCTTCGGACTCAAAGCGGCCACGGCATCTCCGTGGCAGGAGGGCTTGTGCGTTCGCCGTGCGGTCGACCGCAGCCGGCCGTACGACGTGTCAACGGCCCGACGCCCAGCATGTCCTGGAGTCGAGCCGATCGACCGACCCAGGCTACCAGCGGGCCGGGGGGCTCGGGAAATCGTCGTCCACAGGCTCGGGGCGCCACGCAGACGACCACTGTCACAACCGCCCGAGCGCCTCGGTCATCCCCTGGGCCGCCTCGTCACCGAGCCGCTTGAGCAACGGCCACAGCAGCACGGCGAGCACCGGCGTCAGCCGGCCGAAGTCGAAGTCGGCGACGTAGTGGACCTCGGTCTGGTCGCCGACCGTGCTGAACGACATCATGTCGTGGGCGGTGACCGTCCGGTTCTTGCCCTCGAGGGCGATCCGCTGGTTCTCGACGCGCTCCACCACGGTGTAGTCGAGCTCGGTCTCGCGCCCGGCGAACTTCGAGACGTTGTGGTAGACCGTGCCGACGTCACCGTCGCCCGAGGTCCGGGTCGTCCGCACCGTCCCGGGGTCCCACTCGGTCGTGGTGGTGAAGTCCGCGAGGTAGGCGAAGACCGCCTCCACCGGCTTGTCCGTGCGGACCGTTCTCTCCAGGCGCATGGCCAAAGCGTAGGCAGCCGCCCCTAGGCTGGCCCCATGGCTGAGCTGAAGATCGGTGCGCACGTCGACCGGACGGACCCCGTCGCGGAGGCGCAGGCGCGGGGAGCCGACCTGGTGCAGTTCTTCCTCGGCGACCCGCAGGGCTACAAGGGGCCCGAGATCCGCTACACCGGCGGTGCCGAGGCGCTGCGGGAGGCCGCCGAGGCCGCCGGCATCGACCTCTACGTCCACGCGCCCTACATCATCAACGTCGCGACGACGAACAACCGGATCCGGATCCCGAGCCGCAAGCTCCTCCAGCAGCACATGGACGCCGCGGCCGCCATCGGGGCGAAGGGGCTGATCGTGCACGGTGGCCACGTCAACAAGAGCGACGACCCGGCGACGGGCTTCGACAACTGGCGCAAGGCAATCGAGGCCACCGACATCAAGATCCCGCTGCTGATCGAGAACACCGCCGGCGGCGACAACGCGATGACCCGCTACCTCGACCGGATCGAAGGGGTGTGGGCCGCGATCGCAGAGGCGGACGGTGCCGACCTGGTCGGCTTCTGCCTCGACACCTGCCACGCGCACGCCGGTGGCAACGACCTGAGCACGGTCGTGGACGACGTACGACGCATCACCGGGCGCATCGACCTGGTCCACGCCAACGACAGCCGCGACGCCTTCGACTCCGGCGCCGACCGGCACACGAACTTCGGCGCCGGCACCATCGACCCGGAGGACCTTGCCGGGGTGGTCCGCGCCGCCGCGGCGCCGGTGGTCTGCGAGACCCCAGGCGGCCCCGCGGAGCACCGCGCCGACTTCGACTGGCTCCGCGCCCGCGTCTGAGTGCCGCCCGCACCGGGCTAGGCTCTCGACCGTGACCTCCCCCGTGCTGACCGTCCGCACCATCACCCCCGAGCAGCACCTGGAGTTCCTCCGCGGTCAGCGGTCCGCCAGCTTCCTGCAGACGCCCGCCTGGGGCCAGGTGAAGAGCGAGTGGCGGCGTGAGTCGATCGGGTGGTTTCGAGACGCCTCCTCCGTCGGCTCCTCAACCCAGGGGTTTCGAGACGCCTCCTCCGTCGGCTCCTCAACCACCGGGGACGAGCTGGTCGGGGTCGGCCTGGTGCTCTACCGCCAGCTCCCGAAGCTGCGGCGCTACCTCGCCTACCTGCCGGAGGGTCCGGTCATCGACTGGGACAGCGAGACGCTCTCGGACTGGCTCGCGCCGATGACCCGGCACCTGCGCGACGCCGGCGCGTTCGGGGTCCGGATGGGGCCCCCGGTCATCACGCGCCGGTGGGACGCGGCCTCGGTCAAGCAGGGTGTCGCCGACGAGTCCGTGCGCACGCTCGGCCAGGTGCCGCCTTCCGAGCGCAGCGCCTCCGGCGCCCGGGTGGTGTCCCAGCTCCAGGAGATGGGCTGGCGGCTGCAGGGCGCGGAGGGCGGGTTCGCCGCCGGGCAGCCGCGCTACAACTTCCAGATCCCGCTGCGGCACCGCGAGGCCGGCGAGGGACCGGACGGCAGCCACGCCGCCGGCGACCCGCGCTCGGAGGACGACGTCCTCAAGGGCATGAACCAGCAGTGGCGGCGCAACATCAAGAAGGCGGCCAAGGCCGGGGTCGAGGTCACCGAGGGGACCGAGGAGGAGCTGAAGGCCTTCCACGACCTCTACGTGCACACCGCCGCCCGCGACGGGTTCACCCCCCGCCCGCTGTCCTACTTCCAGACCATGTTCAGCGCGCTTCGCGCCGAGGAGCCCGACCGGATCAAGCTGTTCCTGGCCCGGCACGAGGGCGACCTCGTCGCGGCCACCATCTGGGTCCGCGTCGGCGGGCACACCTGGTACTCCTACGGCGCGTCGTCGACGGAGAAGCGCGACGTGCGCGGCTCCAACGCGGCGCAGTGGGCCATGATCCAGTCCTCGCTCGCCGCCGGCGCCGACGTCTACGACCTGCGTGGCATCACCGACACGCTCGACCCCGACGACCCGCACGTCGGGCTGATCCAGTTCAAGGTCGGCACCGGGGGCGAGGCCGTGGAGTACGCCGGCGAGTGGGACCTCCCGCTCTCGCCGCTGCTCTACAAGGCCTTCGCGATGTACATGGCACGACGATGAGCGGCAGGCTGTGACATGGCACTGACCCTGTACGTCGACGGCGAGCGGTGGCGCGTGCACCAGCTGGCCCTGCGTGAGCTCTACCCCGGCATCGTCCCGGTGGCCAAGGGCAACGGCTACGGCTTCGGCGTCGCCCGGCTCGCCGAGCGCGCCGCCTGGCTCGAGGTGGACACGCTCGCCGTGGGTCTCTACTCCGAGGTGGCGCCCGCGGCCGAGCACTTCTCCGGGTCGGTGATGGTGCTGACGCCGTGGCGCCCGTTCGAGGACGCGGTGTACGGCGAGCACGTGATCCACACCGTGGGCCGGCTCCAGGACCTGCGCGACCTCTCCGACCGCAGCGAGCGGTCCGAGGGGCCGCGCGTCGTGCTGGAGCGGATGACCTCGATGCGCCGCCACGGCTTCACCGCGCGCGAGCTGCGCGCCGCAGCCATCGCCGCCGAGGCCGGCGGGGTCGTCCGCGTCGAGGGCGTCGCGATGCACCTGCCGCTGGGCCACGGCTCGCACCTGACCGAGGTCGACCGGCTGATGGTCGACGTGGTCGCCGCCGAGCTGTCCACCCGCCGCGTCTACATCTCGCACCTGACCGACGCCGAGCTCGCCGAGCTCGCCGGGCGCTACCCCGACTACGAGTTCCGCCCCCGTGTCGGCACCCAGCTGTGGCTGGGCGACCGGGCCGCGCTGCAGGTGCGCGCCACCGTGCTCGACGTGCACCCGGTCGAGCGCGGCGACGTGTTCGGCTACCGCGGCCGCAGCGCGCCGAAGTCCGGTCACATCGTCGTCGTGTCCGGCGGCACCGCCCACGGCATCGGTCTGGAGGCTCCGACCGGCGGCGCCTCGCTGAAGGACCGCGCCGCCCGGGTCGCCAAGGGCGGTCTGGACGCCGCGGGGTTCGTGCGCTCGCCGTACACCGTCGCCGGCAAGCACCGGCTGTTCGCGGAGCCCCCGCACATGCAGGCCTCGATGCTGTTCCTGCCCTCGGGGACGGCCGTGCCCGCCGTGGGCGACGAGGTCGACGTCCGCGTCCGCTTCACCACGACCTCCTTCGACCGGACCGTGATCAGCTGATCACGCGTCGACGAGCTCCTCGGTGGGCTCCATCGGGTCGTCGGTGACCCCGTCGGCCCGCACCGGGTCGCGCCACGGCACGAGCACGTCGCGCACGACCACGGCCATCAGCCACACCTCGGCGGCGACCCGGATCGCGATCGCCCACCAGTACGCGTGGTCGCCCTGGCCGCTCGAGGCCGACGCGGTGAACTCCCCGAGGTAGAACCACACCGCGACGAAGTAGAGGACCTCGCCGGCCTGCCAGACCAGCAGATCACGCCAGCGGGGCCGGGCCAGCACGGCGAGCGGCAGCAGCCACAGGACGTACTGCGGGGAGTAGACCTTGTTCACCAGCAGGAACCCCGCCACGACCAGGAACGCCAGCTGCGGGATCCGCGGGGTGCGCGGGGCGAGCAGGCCCAGCGCGAGCACCGCGACGCACAGCGCGCCGAACCAGATCCACGACGCGAGGTTGATCGCACCGGCGTCGATCGGGTGCCCGGTCTGCTCCCAGACCAGCCACAACGAGCCCAGGTCCGCGCCGCGGTCGTCGTTGAACGACCAGAACACCTTCCACTGGTCGAAGCCGTAGAGCATCGGCGGCAGGTTGACCAGCAGCCAGGTGGCAATGGCGGCCCCCGTGGCCGCCAGGAAGGCAGGCACCCGGCCGCGACGCAGGCACACCACGAGCCGCGCGCCGAGCAGGAAGAGCGGATAGAGCTTGGTGGCGGTGCCCAGGCCGATCATCACCCCGGTGAGCACAGGACGCCCGCGCGACCAGGCCCAGAGCGCGCCGGCGACTGCCGCGACGGCGATCAGGTCCCAGTTGACCAGTCCGGCGAGCACGAGCGCGGGGCTGGCGGCGAAGAGAGCGGCGTCCCAGGGCCGGCGCCGGTGCGTGCCGGCGAGGAACCAGGCGGCGAGGAGGGCGAAACCGGCCAGCAGCACCGCCGTGACCTGGAAGTACAGCCAGGACTCCTGCGCCACCCCGGGCGCCCCGCCGACGTCCTCGGCGGGCAGCGCCGCGCGCGCCTCGACGTCCGGCCACCCGCTCAGGGCGTGCGTGACCAGGGCGGCGCCGTAGGCGAAGTAGCCGATGACGACGGGGTACTCCATCGTCTGGTACCGGCCACCGGTGTCGCTGAAGGGCACCGTCCGCTCGGCGAACCCGCGCCCGGTGTAGAGGTAGGGCACGTCGGAGTAGCACAGCGCCGCGTAGCGGTACTCCGGCCCGGACCAGTGGTTCGCCACGCACGGCGTCTTCTGGAGCATTCCGAGCATGGCGCCGAGGCAGGCGATCGCGAGCACCACCCGGACGGGGGTCCACCACGGGTGTGGCCGGGCCCGCCTGCCGACCGGCCCACCCACGGCCTCGCTCGCCGCGCGCGCGACCGGATCGTCATGGGTGGGCCGGACCAGCGCGCTCACCGGGCTGCCCGGCTACGGCGAGGGACTGGCACCGTTCCCGTTCCCGTTCCCGTTGCCGGTCCCACCCCCGGTCCCGCCGCTGGACCCGCTCGACGGGCTCGCACTCTCGCTCGGCCCGCAGCCGAGCGGTCCGCACGTGTCGGTCGGGCTCGGCAGCGGCGGCTCGCTCGTCGCGGTCGGCGTCGGTGAGGGCGTGGGCGTGGGGCTGTCGGTCGTCGGCTCCTCGCTGGGCGACGGCTTCTGCGTCCTCGTCCTCGTCGGCGCCGGCTCCGGGGTGTACGTCGGCGTCGGCTCGTGCCCGGTCTGGTCGTTGGTCGCCTCGACGAACGCCGGCTCGGGGAACTGCTCGACGTCCATGCCCTGCATGATCCGCTGCATCGTCGCGGTCCACGTCTTCGCCGGGTACTCCGCGCCGAAGTAGGGGACGAGGTAGCCCGGGGTGCACACCTTGCCGGTCGGCTGCTTGCAGCTCAGGTTGTCGTTGCCGTCGCCCCGCACGTACATCACCGCGGTCGAGATCTGCGGCGTGTAGCCCACGAACCAGGAGGACGAGACGGCGTCATCAGCGTTGGTCGCCGTGCCGGTCTTGCCCGCGGCCGGCCGGCCCAACGCCTGGGCGTTGGCGCCCGTGCCCTGCTCCACCACCTGCTGGAGCGCGTAGGACACGTCCGAGTCGATGTCTTCGGGCAGCGCGCGGTCGGTCTTGGTGGGCTCCTTGTAGAGCTGCTTGCCGTCGCGGTCGGTCACCTTGGCGATCACGAACCAGTCCTTGGCCACGCCGTTGTCCGCGATGGTCGCGTAGGCGTTCGCCATGTCGATCGGGCTGACCGTCAGCGAACCGAGGGAGATCCCCGACGTCGGCTGCAGGCCGGGGGCGTCGCGCGGGATCCCCATGTCGACCGCGGTGTCGAGGATCTTCTGCGGGCCGGAGTCCATGCTCACCGTCAGGTCGACGAACGCGGTGTTGATCGACTCGGCGGTGGCCTTGATCAGGTCGACCGCGGAGCCGTAGTCGTTGCCGTCGCCGGGACCCTCGTTGACCACGCGGTCCTTGCCGTTGGGGAACACGTAGGGCGAGTTCCCCTCGAAGGTGCTCTTGAGCGAGTAGCCGTCCTTGATGCCGGCCGCCAACGCGAACGGCTTGAAGGCCGAACCGGGTGAACCCCCGGCGACTGCCCAGTTGATCTGGCTCTTGAGGTAGTCCTGCCCGCCGTACATCCCGCGCAGGGCGCCCGTCTTGGTGTCGATCGACGCGACTCCCACGTGCAGGCCCTTGAGTCCCTTGGGTCGCTGCTCGCGGACCGCGGCCGCAGCCGCGTTCATCGCCTTGCGGGTGAAGGTCGTGGTGACCCGCAGGCCGCCGCCTTCGATCTCGGCGTCGCTGAACCCCTTGGCCTGCAGCTGCTTCTTCACCATCGTCAGCATGTGGCCGCGCTGGCCGCCGTAGGAGTCCTGCTGCTGCTGCTTGGGGAACTTCGGCAGCCGCTCCTCTGCCCGGGCGGCGTCCTCGGTGGACAGGGTGCCCATCGTCTCCATGCCGTTGAGGACGTACTGGTAGCGCCCCATCAGCCGCTCCTTGGCGTCCTTGCCGTCGGCGGGGTCGTAGTTCTCCGGTGAGTTCAGGATCGCTGCGAGCGCAGCGCCCTCCCGCACGTTGAGGTCCTTCGCGTCCTTGTCGAAGTAGGCCTGCGCCGCCGCCTGGATACCGTAGGCGCCCCGACCGAAGTAGATGGTGTTGAGGTAGCCCTGGAGGATCTCGCTCTTGGACTCGGTGCGCTGGAGCTTCAGCGACAAGAACGCCTCCTTCACCTTGCGGGTGATGGTGCGGTCCGAGGACAGGTAGTAGATCTTGACGTACTGCTGGGTGATCGTCGACGCGCCCTGCGTCGCGTTGCCCCGCGCGTTGCTGAAGGCGGCCCGGATGATGCCCTTGGGGTCGATCCCCTTGTTGGTGTAGAACGTGCGGTCCTCGGCGGCGATCACCGCGTCCTGCACGTGCTGGGGCACCTCCGACAGCGAGATGCTGGTGCGGTTCTGCTCCGCGAACCGGCCGATCTCGTGCTTGCCGTCGGCGTAGTAGACCATCGTGGTCTGGGTCTCGAAGTCCTTGTTGGGGTCCGGGATGTCGGTGGCGGCGTAGCCGAAGGCGAACGCGGCCACGCCGAGCACGAACCCGGCCAACGCGACGATGCCCACCCACTTGGCGATCCGGCGCCCGAGCGGCTTCTTGGGCGCTGACTTGGACCGAGCCCCCGACCGCGGGGCGGCGCGACGGCCGGCAGACGATCCGGAGGGATTGCGCGGTGCACTCAAGAGGGGTCTCCGAGGGGGTGACGGACACGACTGACGCCCGGGGTCGCCGCCAGGACGGCTCGACCCCGGACCCAGGGTACGGGCGCAGTGTGCCCACGCCGGCGACCGGCCACACGCAGGCGCCGGGTGGCGCTACTTCGATATATCGCTACGATAGGTTGAGTTGATAGCCGCCCCCGGGTCCCCGTGGCGGCACGCGCCCAACGCAACCGGTGCGCGCGGACCGACCGGAGCGAGGAGGAGGGGGCGGTGGCAAGTCGTGGCGAGACCCTCGAGCTGGCCGTCCTCGGCCTCCTCCACGAGACGCCGCTGCACGGCTACGAGCTGCGCAAGCGCCTCAACACCGTGCTGGGCTGGGGCCGTGTGCTGTCCTACGGCTCGCTCTACCCGGCGTTGAAGAAGATGCTGAAGGCCGGCTGGATCGCCGAGGACGTGACCGCGGCGCCTGCCGCGGCGAGCCGCCGGCAGCGCATCGTCTACGCCCTCACCCCCACCGGGGAGGCACGGTTCCGCACGCTGATGGCCGAAGCCGGGCCCTCGGCGTGGGAGGACGACAACTTCGACGTCCGCTTCGCGTTCTTCAGCCGCACCGACATGGAGATCCGGCTGCGCATCCTCGAGGGCCGGCGCTCCCGGCTCGAGGAACGGCTCGAGCGGGTCCAGTCGCAGCTGAACCGCACCCAGCAGGAGATGGACCGCTACGCCACCGAGCTCCAGCGCCACGGCGTGGAGTCGGTGGAGCGAGAGGTCCGCTGGCTCTCGGACATGATCAACGCCGAGCGACATGGCGAGGCGACCGCACAGACAACCGAGCAGAACACGTGAAATCAGAAGGAGAAGGCCCGATGGGTTCGGTACGAGTAGCAATCGCGGGGGTGGGCAACTGCGCCACCTCCCTCATCCAGGGCGTCGAGTACTACAAGAACGCGGACCCCGAGGTCACCGTCCCGGGCCTCATGCACGTCAAGTTCGGCGACTACCACGTCTCCGACGTGGAGTTCGTGGCTGCGTTCGACGTCGACGACAAGAAGGTCGGCAAGGACCTCTCCGAGGCGATCAACGCCTCCGAGAACAACACCATCAAGATCACCGACGTGCCGACGCTCGGCATCGAGGTGCAGCGCGGCCCGACGTATGACGGTCTCGGCAAGTACTACCGCGAGACGATCGAGGAGTCCGCGGCGGACCCGGTCGACGTCGTCCAGGTCCTCAAGGACTCCGGCGCCGACGTGCTCGTCTCCTACCTGCCGGTGGGTTCGGAGGAGGCCGACAAGTTCTACGCCCAGTGCGCGATCGACGCCGGCGTGGCCTTCGTCAACGCGCTGCCGGTCTTCATCGCCTCCGACCCCGAGTGGGCCAAGAAGTTCGAGGACGCCGGCGTGCCGATCGTCGGCGACGACATCAAGAGCCAGGTCGGCGCCACCATCACCCACCGGGTGATGGCCAAGCTGTTCGAGGACCGGGGTGTCGCGCTGGACCGCACCTACCAGCTCAACGTCGGCGGCAACATGGACTTCAAGAACATGCTCGAGCGCGAGCGGCTGGAGTCGAAGAAGGTCTCCAAGACCCAGGCCGTGACCTCCAACCTGCACGGCGAGCTCGCCGGCAAGGTCAGCGACCGCAACGTGCACATCGGGCCCTCGGACTACGTCGCCTGGCTCGACGACCGCAAGTGGGCCTACGTGCGCCTCGAGGGCCGCGCCTTCGGTGACGTGCCGCTGAACCTGGAGTACAAGCTCGAGGTGTGGGACTCCCCCAACAGCGCCGGGATCATCATCGACGCGATCCGGGCGGCCAAGATCGCCAAGGACCGCGGGATCGGCGGCCCGATCCTGTCGGCGTCGACCTACCTGATGAAGTCCCCGCCCGTGCAGATGCCCGACGACGAGGGCCGTGCCCGCGTCGAGGCGTTCATCCGCGGGGACGTCGAGCGCTGAGCTCAGCCACCCGACGAGGGGCCACCGCCACCGCGAGACGAGTCGCGCGTGGGCCGGTGGCCCCTCGTGGCGTCTGCGCCGGTCACCTCGTCCCGGAGGTCGTCGATGAACTCCTGCCGCCGCTGCGCGCCTGCGGCGATCTGTGGCCGGTTCTCCAGCACGGCGAGCGCCCACGTCCATCGCAGCAGCGCGCCGGCGTCGAGATCGGGGCGCAGCGAGCTCACCCGCTCGACGTAGTCGAGGGTGGGACGCTCGTGGATGCTCTTCGCGATCCAGAACGCCACGTCGAACAGTGCGGGGCCGACCACCGGGAGCGGGTCCACGGCCGTGAGGTCCTCGCCACTCACGATCAGGTTCTTCGCCTGCAGGTCGCCGTGCAGCAGCACCGGGGTGGTGTCGGCGTACACCAGCTCGTCGACCAGCTTCTCCGCCAGCGCGAGGTCGGCCTGGTGGTGCTCGTAGCCGTCCTCCCCGAAGCGCTCGGCCGCCCAGCGGACGCGACCGGCCAGGTTCTGCTCGACGGTCCCGAACGGGTAGCCGGCGGGGTCGTCGAGGTGGAGCCGCTCGGTGAGGTCCACGACGTCCTCGAGCCCGTACTCGCCCTCCCCGACCCGGCCGAGGTAGTTCATCAGCATCGCCGAGCTCTCCGGGTGCTCGCGGACGACCCGGGCGGCGCCGTTGCCGCCCCACGCACGCAGCGCCGCGATCTCCGCCGCTCCGGACTCGAGTCCGGCGGGGACCTTCAGCACCAGCTCCTCGCCGTCCGCCCCGACGCACCGGATGCACAACGACATCGACCCGCCGGCCAGCACCTCGAGCGGCCGCAGCGACCAGGCGGCCATCAGCTCGCGGGCGTGCACCACCGCACCGTCGAGCCACACGCGAGCACCCTCGTCGCCGAGGGTGTAGGCGAGGTTCTCCACCAGCGAGGCGGGCACGGGTGGTACGTCGTGGGCCATGCATCTCCCCCGGGTGAGTGTCCGTCCGACGGGGTTCGTCGTCCCTGCACCGGTCACGGACGTCGGATGAAAGCATGCCGCCTATGAGGGCGGCCCGCCACCTGACTCACCTTTTGCGGGGGTTTCGGTTCCGACAGCTGTTCGCCGTACGGGTGGGCAGCCAGATGTCCGACGGCGTCTTCCAGGTCGCCCTGGCCTCCTACGTCATCTTCTCCCCCGAGCAGCAGACGTCGCCTGCGGCGATCGCCTGGGCGCTGGCGGTCGTGCTGCTGCCGTTCAGTGCCCTGGGACCCTTCGTCGGCGTGCTGCTGGATCGCTGGTCGAGGCGACAGGTGCTGGCCCGGGCCAACTTCGTCCGGGTCGCCCTGGTGGGTCTGCTCGCCCTCGCGGTCCACGCCGACCTGCGCGGCGCCGCCCTCTACGGGTTGATCCTGTTGTGCCTGTCGGTCAACCGGTTCCTGCTGGCGGCACTGTCCGCGGCGCTGCCCCACGTGGTGGTCCCCGAGGACCTGGTCACCGCCAACGCCGTCACCCCGACCGCCGGGACGATGGCATTCCTCGTCGGCCTGGGCGGCGGGGCCGTCGCCCGGCCGCTGCTGGAGGGCACCGGGCTCGACGGCGACGTCGGCGTGCTCGTCCTCGCGGCGCTGATGTACGGCGTGGCCGGCGCGCTGGCGCTGCGCATCCCCACGGCGCTCCTCGGCCCGGACTTCGACCCCGAGCGGCCGGCCGTGCGGGAGGCGGCGCGGCACGTGCTCAGAGGTCTGCGCGGCGGGCTGGCCCACCTGCGCGAGCGCACCCCGGCGGCGTACGGGCTCGCGGCCATCGGGGCCCACCGGTTCTTCTACGGTGTCTCGACCGTGTCGCTGATCCTGCTCTACCGCAACTACTTCCACGACGCGGGCGACACCGGCGCCGCGCTCGCCGACCTCTCCGTGGCGATCCTGGTCAGCGGGGCCGGGTTCTTCGCGGCCGCCTTCGTCACCCCGGTGGTCACCGACCGGGTGCCGCTGCGCGGGTGGATCCTGTTCCTGCTCGTCCTCGGCGCGGTCGTGCAGCTGTTCCCCGGCGCGCTGTACACCCGGCCGGCCCTGCTGGTCGCCGCCTTCTTCCTCGGGCTCGCGTCCCAAGGCATCAAGATCAGCGTGGACACCCTCGTGCAGGGCAACGTCGACGACGCCTTCCGGGGCCGGGTCTTCGCGCTGTACGACGTCATCTTCAACGTGGCCTTCGTGGCCGCAGCGGGAGCGGCCGCCGTGGTGCTCCCCGCGAGCGGCAAGTCCTACCCGGTGCTCGCGGCGCTCTCCGTCGGCTACCTCGTCACGGCGGCGTGGTACGCCCGGGCGACGCGCACGCCCGCGGGCGCCGGCCCCCGCTGACCGGGCCGGCTGAGCTTTTTTCGCCGGACGCGTATCAGGGTCGCCGCTCGGCGCTCCTTGCTGGTGTGACCCACTCCCAGGGCGTCACGGTCCGGCTGTCGGGGGGCAGCACCGGACAGGCAGGTCCGTCCGCGGCCGGGGGCGCGGGCGGACCATCTGCTCTCGTCGGAGCCTGAACGGGGGTGAGGCTCCGACGAGAGCAGGACCAGCGAACCCTGACGCGAGACGTCGGGGATCAATATGCTCCACGACCAGGAGATCGCCCGGGGAGCGTCGAGACTCGCGGCAGCTGACGCGCCGCAGGAGGACGGGGAAGGCACCGATGCAGGACAGGACCGCAGCCGCGAAGCCGGGTCGCCAGGCGCCGCCACTCTCGACGAGCCCGCGCCACCTTCCGGACCAGCACCGGGCCCAGCTGAACGTGCGGGTGCTGGACCCGTTGACCGCCTACCAGGTCAAGGACCAGACCCCCCTCCAGCCGGCCGCCTTCGTCGCCGACGCGTTGCTGGTCCGGGGGTTCGAGGACGCGACGGTCGCAGCCCTCGAGGAGGTCGCGGCCGAGGCCGGCTTCTCGCTGGCCTGGGACCCGCGCGGCGAGGTCGAGGCGCGCGCCCTGGCCCGCGCCGACCTCACCCCGGAGGAGCGCGAGCAGCTCCGTTCGGTGTGGGTGCGCCGCGTCCGCCTGGTGCCCGACCCGAAGACGTCCGTCTTCAAGCCGATCGACGCCTGGAGGTTGCTCCAGGCCTACCGGGTCAGGGTCGGGAAGCGCTCGCCCCGCCGCGGCGACGTCGCGCTCGACCACCCGGCGGTCGCGGACCCGGTCACCTCGAGCCATCCCGTGACCTCCAGCCACCCGATCACGTCCAGCCACCCGATCACGTCCAGCCATCCGATCACTTCGAGCCATCCGGTCACGTCCAGCCACGCCGGGGTGGACCAGTACGCCGTCGCCGGCTGGGGTGGCCGGCAGCCCGTCGACTGGCTCGGCGGGGCGCCCACCCCGTCGTACGACGTCCTCGGCGACGTGCCCCGCCCGGTGGTCGCCGTGCTCGACACCGGGATCGGCCGGCACGCCTGGCTGGGCGACACCTTCGTCGAGCACGACGTGAAGGTCGGCCGCCTGCCCGTGGGTGTGGAGGTCGCCGCGGCCGAGGCGGTCCTGCGCGGGATCTCCGACGACCTCACCGGTGAGCTGGCGCCGGACGCCGGGCACGGGACCTTCATCGCCGGGATAGTGCGCCAGGCCTGTCCGGAGGCGTTGATCCTCGACGTGCCGACCTACGGCGACGACGGCCAGGTGGCGGAGGCCGACCTGCTCGGGTGCCTGCAACGGCTCGCCCTGCGCCAGGTCCTCGCCCGCAAAGGGGCCTCCGGCTACCGGCCGGTCGACGTCGTCTGTCTGTCGCTCGGCTACTACCACGAGCAACCAGGTGACAAGGGCTTCGACGCCCTGCTCCTCGGGCCCATCGCGCTGCTCGGGCGCTACGGCGCCGCCGTGGTCGTCTCGGCGGGCAACGACGCCACCAGCCGGCCGGCATTCCCGGCGGCCTTCGCGCCCCACCGCGGCGGGCGGGTGAAGGACGACCCGGACGTGGTGCCGGTGAGCGCGGTCGGCGCGCGCAACCCGGACGGCACGATCGCGATGTTCAGCAACGACGGGCCGTGGGTGAAGTACCTGCGCCCCGGGGCGTCGCTGGTCAGCACCTTCCCCGACACCTACGACGGGTCGGCCGAGCCGAGCCACCAGGTGCTCAACCGGCGCGGGGAGATCCGGTCCTCGTTCGACCCCGACGACTTCATCTCGGGTTTCGGGGTCTGGAGCGGCACCTCGTTCGCCGCTCCGGTGCTCGCCGGCGAGCTGGCCGCGGGCCTCGCGGCCCTCTACCAGCAGGGCGAGCGCGACCTGACCACCGCGGCGGCGGTCGCTCGCCTCCGCGGCCTGCTCAAGAAGGCCAAGGGAAGGAAGCCGTAGATGGGCACGACACATCGGCCCGAGGGCTCGGTCGTGGACCGTGCCAGCGAGGCGTTCGGCCGCTACCAGGCTGGCGAGCGAGTCGCACTCGACGAGCTCGTCGAGGTGGTGACCCCGCTGCTGTGGCGGACCGCACGCGCCGCAGGGCTCGAGGCCGCCGCGGCCGAGGACGTGGTGCAGACCGTGTGGCTCGCGCTGCTCCGTGGCTCCGCGGGCATCCTGGACCGCCGTGCGGTCGTGAAGTGGCTGCTCACCACGGCACGCAGGGAGGCGTGGCGCGCCTCCGCCCGGGTCCGCACCGATGCCGCGCGGACCGGGGCGGTCATCGGCGTCGACGACGAGGAGCGGCTCGACCTGCCGCTCCAGCTCGACGACCGTCCCGAAGAGGCGGTCCTCCGCGACGATCGACAGCGCCGGCTGTGGGGCCACGTCTCCGACCTGCCGGTCCGTTGCCGGCAGCTGATCAGCGTCATCGCGTTCGCCGACCCGCCCGACTACGCCGGCATCGCCGAGGCGCTGGGCATGCCGGTCGGCAGCATCGGCCCGACCCGCGGTCGGTGCCTGGGCAAGCTCCGTGACCTCCTGGCAAGGGACCCGCACTGGGAAGGACAACTCACATGAACGACGACCTGACGGCCACGGCGGCAGCGGAGGCTGCGGCGCCGCTCGACGCGACCGACCAGACGCTGCTCGACGAGATCGGCACCATGCTCGACGTGGTCGACCCGGTCCCGACCGACCTGGTCGAGCGGGTCCGGTTCGCCCTGGCGCTCGACGAGGTCTTCGAGGAGGTCGCGGCCATCAGCCGCGTGCCCCAGGACGCGCTCGCGGTCCGCTCCGACCTGGCCGAGGCGGTCCGGACCGAGACGCTCACGTTCACCGCGGACCGGTTGACCGCCATGGTGACCATCTCACCGACCGGCCGGGGGCGGGTCCGCGTCGACGGTTGGGTCAGTCCGGCAGGAGTACGCCGGGTCAGCCTGCGGATGCAGGGGTCCGACGAGGGGGTCCGCACCGACGAGGGCGGCCGCTTCGCCGTGGACGGGATCCGCAGCGGCTTCGTCCAGCTGGTCTTCCACGCGCTGGAGTCCGAGGCGGGCGGCGCGCTGGTCGTCACGCCGCTCTTCAAGATGTAGCAGTTGGGAGGTGCCGGCCCGGAGGCGGCGGTAGATTCGCACGGGTGGTGCCCCCGCCCGCGGATCCGCCGCGGCTCAGCCCGAGCGCGACAGTGATCGACGAGCTGCGCGCCGAGGTGCGGGCTGCGCAGGAGCTGTCGACGGCCGGCCGGCCGGCACAGGCCGCCCGGGCCGCGCGCGGCGTGCGCCGGCGTGCCCAGGGGCTGGGCGACCACGTCGACGTCCAGGCGGTCGTGGCCCGCAGCTGCGTCACCGAGGCGGCCGCCCGCTTCGACATGACGGGTGATCTGGACGCCGCGCTGGCGCTCATCGCGCAGGCCGCGGAGATCGCCCGCGCACTGGGCTCCGAGGCCCTGCTGGCGACCGCGCTCGCGCAGCATGCCCTGCTCGTGCTGCGCGCCGGCGACACCCGCGCGGCCCTCACCGCCTTCGACGAGGCGGCGCGCCACATCGAGGCGATGGAGCCCAGGGACCGGGCGATCGTCACCCTGAACCGGGGGGTGCTGCGGCTCGAGCACGCCGACCTCGAGCAGGCCCACGACGACCTGACCCGGTCCGTGGGCCACGCCGAGACCGCCGAGGACACGCGTCTGGAGTCGATGGCGCGGCACAACCTGGGCTACGTCGACTTCCTCGCGGGCCGGATCCCGCGAGCGATCTCCGCCTATCGGCACGCGGCGACGTTGTGGCCCGAAGCACCACATCCGGTGATGCTGCTCGACCTGGCCCGGGCGCTGCGGGAGGCAGGGCTGGTCAGTGACGCCGACGACGTCCTGGCGCTCGCAGCGCAGCGGGCCGAGGAGATGCGCCTGTTCCAGGACCTCGGCGAGATCGAGCTCGCTCGTGCCGAGTGCGCCTTGGCGAGCGACGATCCCGCCCGGGCCCGGCAGCTCGCGAGGTCGGCCAGCCGACGGTTCGTACGCCGCGGCAACCAGCGGTGGCAACGCAAGGCGGACCTGCTGGTGCTGCGCAGCGACCGCGCCGCGATCCGCGACCCCGACCGCCGCGCCGGACGCACCGCTCTGCAGCGACTGGCCCGTTTCGCGGACGAGCTCGCCGCCACCTCGCGCGCCGAGCACCGTCGCGACCTCGCCCGGGCGGCTGGAGTCCTGGCGGCCGAGTGCCGACTGCGCGCCGGGGACGACGCCGGTGCCGTGCCCGCGCGGCTCCGCGGCACCGATCCGCTGTCGCTGCGCCTGGAGGTGCGCGAGGTGCGTGCACTGGCC
>JBQCEF010000284.1:0-7213 GCA_051960495.1 Nocardioides sp.
CGACGAAGATGACGCCGAAGCTCAGCAGCAGTGCGTGGATCACGGGAGTCCTCTCTCGCCCGGCCGAGAGGTGCGGGTGCACGACCTCGACCAGGCAACCGAAGCGGGTTGCCGGTCGAAGGTCTCGCCCATCCGCAGCTACGGACCCGGGGACCGGGGCTCATCACCCAGTGTGTCGATCTCCCGGCGGGGGGCTACTCCCCTTCACCGCCAGCCAGCCTACCGGGCCTAGGGTCGCCCGCCATGAGCGGAACGAACGGACGGGCCTTCGAGCACGAGCCGACCATCACGTACACGCCGGACCTCGACGGCGAGCCCGATCCCGGCGAGGTCGTGTGGACCTGGGTGGCGTACGAGGACGACCCCAGCCAGGGCAAGGACCGGCCGGTGCTCGTGATCGGGCGCTCCGAGACCGACGACGAGCTGCTCAGCTGCCTCTACATGACCAGCAAGGACCACGACCGCGACGCCGAGGACGAGGCACGCTGGGGACGGTACTGGATGGACGTCGGCACCGGCGGCTGGGACGCCGAGGGCCGCGAGAGCGAGATCCGGCTCGACCGGCTGCTGGTGATCCCGGCCGCCGAGGTGCGCCGCGAGGGTGCGGCCCTGGACCGGGCGATCTTCGACGAGGTCGTGGCGGCCGCGGCGGCCTACCGCTGACCCGGCGCGTCCTCACGCCTCAGGCGGCGTCGAGCGCCTTGCGGATGCGGGTGTCGGAGACCGGGTACGCCGTGCCGAGCGACTGCGCCCACAGGCTGACCCGGAACTCCTCGAGCATCCACCGCACCTTCACCAGCGCGGCGCTCGGCGGCCGGCCGTCGGGGAGCGCGTCGACCCGGTTGAGGTAGGCCTCCTGCAGGCCGGCGACCTGGTCCATCAGCAGCCGGTCGCGGCCGACCGAGGCGGCGAGCTTGGCGCGCCGTTCGGCCACCGCGGCGAGGTAGCGCGGCAGCTGGCGCAGCTGGGCCGCCCCGGCCTCGGCGACGAAGCCGCGGTGCACGAGCCGGCCGACCTGGGCCTTCATGTCCGCGAGCGCGGGCAGCATCGACATGTCGGCGGACCCGCTGAGCTGCTTGTCGACGTCGCGCCACGCGGCCAGCACCCGCACCACGTCGTACATCACCCCGCGAGCCGTCTCGGCGAGGTCGGCGCGCACCCGCGTCGCGAGCGCGTCGTACGACGCCTGGTCCCACACCGGCCCGCCGTGCCGCTCGACGAGCGCGTCGACCGCGGCCGCGACGCAGTCCTCGAGCAGGTCCGTCGCGCCGGAGTACGGCGAGCCCGCCAGCGACAGCTTGTCGGTGTTGGACAGTCCGTCGGCGATCGCCTTCGCCGGCGACGGGATCGTCAGCGTCAGCAGCCGGCGCAGTCCGAGCCGGTGCATCGCGTCGCGCTCCGGCTCCGAGCCGAACACCTGCAGGCCGACCGTCGCGCCCTCGTCGACGAGCCCCGGGAAGCCACGCACCTCGTGGCCCGCGCGGGTCTGGGTGAAGGTCTGCTCGATCGTCCCGAAGGTCCACGTCGTCTGCCCGGTGACGGTCAGCCCGGACGACGAGGCGGCCTCCTGCATCGCGGCCCGGAACGTCGGACGCAGCGGCTCCTTGAGCTTCTCCAGGTCCTTGCCCTCGCCGACCACGCCGCCCTCGGCGTCGAGCACCCGGAACGTCGGCCGCAGGTGCTCGGGCACCTTGGTGAGGTCCCAGGCGTCGCGGGGCACGTGCACGCCGGTGCGGCCGCGCAGGAACCGCTCGAGCGCGTCGAGCAGCGACTCCTCGCCCGGGGACACCGCGTCGAGGAAGTCGCGCGCGACGTTGGGGGCCGGCACGAAGTTGACCCGAAGCGCCTTGGGCAGCGAACGGATCAGCGCGACGACCAGCTCATGGCGCAGGCCAGGCACCTGCCACGTGAACGGGGTCGGGTCGACCTGGTTGAGCGTCGCCACCGGGACGTCGACCGTGACGCCGTCGGCGGCGGCGCCGGGCTCGAACTGGTAACTCAGCGGCAGCGCCAGCTCGCCCTCGCGCCACGTGTCCGGGTAGTCCTCGGCGGTGACGCTCGAGGCGGTCTCGTTGACGAGCATCTCCGGGTCGAAGGTGAGCAGGTCGGGCTTGGCCTGCCGGGCCTTCTTCCACCACGAGTCGAAGTGCGCGCCCGAGACCACGTCGGGGCCGACCCGCGCGTCGTAGAAGTCGAACAGCGTGTGCTCGTCGACCATGATGTCGCGGCGCCTGGCCCGGTGCTCGAGCTCCTCGACCTCCTCGAGCAGCGCGCGGTTCTCGGCGAAGAACTTGTGGCGGGTGTGCCACTCCCCGTAGACGAGCGCGTGCCGGATGAACAGCTCGCGCGAGAGCGCTGGGTCGACCTTGCCGAACGACACCAGCCGGTCGGCGACGAGCGGTACGCCGTACAGCGTCACCCGCTCGTGGGCGAGGACGGCCGACCGCTTCTTGCTCCAGTGCGGCTCGGAGTACGTGCGCTTCACCAGGTGCGCGCCGAGCTCCTCGGCCCACTCGGGCATCACCTTGGCGTTGATCCGGCCCCACAGCTTGGAGGTCTCGACGAGCTCGGCTGCCATCACGAGCTGCGGCTGCTTCTTGAACAGACCCGAGCCGGGGAAGATCGAGAACCGGGTGTTGCGGGCCCCGAGGTAGTCGCGCCGTTCGGGGTCGCGGAGCCCGACGTGGGAGAGCAGCCCGGCCAGCAGCGACTGGTGGATCGCGTCGGCGTCCCACGGCTCGTCCTGGCTGGCCGACTGCTGCTTCGGCAACGTGTTGAGCTTGAGCTGCTTGGCGACCTGGCGCAGCTGTGACTCGAGCTCCTGCCACTCGCGGATGCGCAGGTAGTTGAGGTACTCCGCGCGGCACATCCGCCGGAATGCGCTCGAGCTCAGCTCGCGCTGCTGGGTCCTCACGTAGCGCCAGAGGTTCAGCAGCGTCAGGAAGTCCGAGGTCTCGTCGCGGAACCGGGCGTGCTTCTGGTCGGCCTGCGCCTGCGCCTCGGTGGGCCGCTCCCGCGGGTCCTGGATCGACAGGGCCGCGGTGACGACGAGCACCTCGCGCAGGCAGCCGCGCCTGTCGGCCTCGAGGACCATGCGTCCCAGCCGCGGGTCGACCGGCAGCGCGACGAGCTGGCGACCGAGCCGGGTGAGCCGCCGCCGGGGGTCGGGCTCGCGCGGATCCATCGCGCCGAGCTCCTCGAGCAGCTGCACGCCAGCCTTGACGTTGCGCTGGTCGGGCGGGTCCACGAACGGGAACCGGGCGACGTCGCCGAGCCCGAGCGCGGTCATCTGCAAGATCACCGAGGCGCGGTTGGTGCGCAGGATCTCGGGGTCGGTGAACTCCGGGCGCGACTCGAAGTCCTCCTCGGAGTACAACCGGATCGCGATGCCGGCCTCGACGCGGCCGCATCGGCCCTTGCGCTGGTTGGCCGAGGCCTGGCTGATCGGCTCGATCGGCAGCCGTTGCACCTTGGTGCGGTAGGAGTAGCGCGAGATGCGCGCGTAGCCGGCGTCGACGACGTACCGGATGCCGGGCACGGTCAGCGAGGTCTCGGCGACGTTGGTGGCGAGCACGACGCGACGGTTGCTGTGCCGCTCGAAGACCTTGTGCTGCTCCGCCGAGGACAGTCGGGCGAACAACGGCACCACCTCGAAGGTGTCCACGGGCCGTGCCTTCGACGCGACCTTGCCGAGCACGTCGGCGGTGTCGCGGATCTCCCGCTCGCCGGGCAGGAAGACCAGGATGTCGCCGGGCCCCTCGCGGACGAGCTCCTTGACCGCGTCGACGATCGCCTCGGTCTGGTCGCGGACGACCTGCTCGCCCTCCTCGTCCTCGTAGCCCTCCTCGACGAGCGGCCGGTAGCGGACCTCGACCGGGTAGGTCCGTCCCGACACCTCGACGATCGGTGCCGGCGTGCCGTCGGGCTGCGCGAAGTGGGCGGCGAACCGCTCCGGGTCGATGGTGGCCGAGGTGATGACGACCTTGAGGTCCGGCCGCTTCGGCAACAGCTGCTTGAGGTAGCCGAGGATGAAGTCGATGTTGAGGCTGCGCTCGTGCGCCTCGTCGATGATCAGCGTGTCGTAGGCCGACAGCATCCGGTCGTGCTGGAGCTCGGCGAGCAGGATGCCGTCGGTCATCAGCTTGACCAGGGTGTCCTTGCTCGACCGGTCGGTGAACCGGACCTGGTAGCCGACGACACCGGCCTCCCCGAGCTCGGTGCCGATCTCCTCGGCGATCCGCTCGGCGACGCTGCGGGCCGCGATCCGGCGCGGCTGCGTGTGCCCGATCATCCCGTGCACGCCCCGGCCCAGCTCGAGGCAGATCTTCGGCAGCTGGGTGGTCTTGCCCGAGCCGGTCTCGCCGGCCACGATCACGACCTGGTGGTCGCGGATCGCCGCGGCGATGTCGTCGCGACGCTGGCTGACCGGCAGCTCGTCGGGGTAGTGCACCGTCGGCACGAGCGCGCGGCGGGCCTCGACCTGCTCGGGGGTCAGCGTGCGGCGCCGCTGCCGGTGCTGGTCGGGCCTTCCAGACCCGCCTCGACGTGGGCGGCGCGACGTACGACGCTCGCGCTGGCTGGCCTCCGACATGACGGGCACGAGTCTACGGACAGACGGCAACCGGGTTTCCCGGTCCGGCCGCCGCTCCCGGCGCACGCCAACGCACCGGGTCAGCAGGAAACTGCTGAAGCCCCCTCCCTGCGCACGCCGCGCATCCTCCCCGCGCCTTCCGGCATGCCGAACGTGCGCACGGAGCCGGGGCGCCACCCGCCGCCGCCCGCCGCGACGCCACCCGCAGCCGGCCCACCTCCTGGTTCCGCACGGGGAACACCCCCACCCGCCCGATCGACATGCCGATCGTGCGGAACCAGCGCCGGGTCACCGGCCGACCGCATGCAGGACGCGCCGGGTCAGCAGGAAACTGCTGAAACCCGCTCCCTGCGCACGCCGCGCATCCTCCCCGCGCCTTCCGGCATGCCGAACGTGCGCACAGAGCCGGGACGCCACCCGCCGCCGGCCTACGTCTCCTGGTTCCGCACAGGGAACACCCCCACCCGCCCGATCGACATGCCGATCGTGCGGAACCAGCGCCGGGTCAGCGGGCGGTGGTCATCGTCTCGGCGGACCCGGACAGCCGCTGGGCGAGCCAGATCGGGAAGACCGACGCCACCACCAGGGCGGCCGCGACGACGTTGACCACCGGCGCCTGGTTGGGCCGGAACATGTTCTGGAAGATCCAGATCGGCAGCGTCTGCTCACGCACCCCGGCCGTGAACGTGGTCACGATGATCTCGTCGAAGCTCAGCCCAAACGCGAGCAGCCCGCCGGCCAGCAGCGCCGAGCGCAGCATCGGGAAGGTCACCAGCCGGAACGTCGTGAACATCCCCGCGCCGAGGTCCGCCGAGGCCTCCTCGAGGTTGCCGCCCATCCGGCGCAGCCGCGCCTGGACGTTGTTGAAGACCGTGACGATGCAGAACGTCGCGTGCGCGACCACGATCGTGAGGAAGCCCAGCTCGAGGCCGAAGATCGTGCGGAAGGCGTTGTTCAGCGCGATGCCCGTGACGATGCCCGGCAGCGCGATCGGCAGGATGATCAGCAGCGACACGGTGTTGCGGCCGAAGAACCGGTGCTTCTGCAGGGCCATCGCCGCCATGGTGCCGAGCACCAGCGCGATCAGCGTGGCGACGGCCGCGACCTGCAGGCTGACCCCGAGCGCGTCGAGCACGCCGCTGCTGTTGGCCGCCGCGCGCCACCAGCGCGTGGTCAGGTCAGGTGGCGGCCAGGCGTAGGTCCGGCTGGTGTTGAACGAGTTGAGCATCACCAGCCCCAGCGGCACGTAGACGACCACCAGCACGAGCCCGGTCAGCCCGCCCAGCAGCCAGCGCATCCCCTTCGACAGCGTCATGCGGGGCCCCCGCGGAGGTGCGAGCGGCGCGAGCAGCTTCGTGGGGTGCTCATGTCCGGCTCACAGGTTCTCCAGGGCGCCGGTGCGTCGTACGGCGGCGAGGTAGCCGAGCATGATGACCACCGGCACCGTGGCCATCGCCGCGGCGAACGGGAGGTTGTTCGCCACGCCGACGTTGTCGTAGACGACGTTGCCGAGCAGCTGGCTCGCGCCGCCGACGATCCGCACCGCGATGTAGTCGCCCAGCGACAACGAGAACGTGAACACCGAGCCGGCGACGAGCGCCGGGAACACCATCGGCAGTACGACGCGCCGCACGGTCTGCCAGGCCGGTGCGCCGAGGTCGGCCGACGCCTCGAGCAGCGAGCTCGGCAGCCGTTCGAGCCCGGCGTAGATCGGCAGGATCATGTAGGGCAGCCACAGGTACGCCAAGGTGAGCACCGTCGCGGGGAGCCCGTAGCCCGGCGAGCCCAGCCCGAACGGCGCCAGCGCCCACTCCACGAGCCCGCCCTCGGAGAGCATGCCGCGCCAGGCGTAGGCCTTGACCAGGTAGCTCGCCCACAGCGGGGTGAGCACCGCGATCAGGAGCACCCGCTGCCACCGGGGCGAGGCCACCTTGGCCATGAACAGCGCGACCGGGATCGCCAGGACCGCGTCGACCACCGTGACGAGCGCGGCCACGCCGACGGTGCGCAGCGTGATCGTGCGGTAGACCTCCTCGGTGAACAGGGTCCGGAAGTTGTCGAGCGTCCAGACGCGCTCGACCTCGCCGGTGAACGCGTTCTGCCCCCACAGCGAGGTCACGAACAGCGCCGCCAGGGCCCCGAGGTAGGCCACGCCCAGCCACAGCATCGGTGGCGTGAGCAGCAGCCCGACCCGGAGCCCCGGTCGGCGGTGCAGCACCTGCGCGAGAGCGGCCAAGCTCAGCCCTTCACCTCGGTCCAGGCCTGGGTCCAGTCGCCGTAGTCGGTGCACTTCACGTCCGTGCGACCGTCGAGGCACTGCTCGATCGGCGTGGTCCAGTACCAGATGTTGTCGGCGTAGGACGCGTCGCCGGCGTGGTAGGTCTCGCAGAACTTCGGGTCCGCCGTGAGGTCGCAGGACTTCGCGTTCGCCGGCGACTCGCCGAAGTACTCCGCGACCGCGGCGTTGCCCTCCGGGCGGATGATGTGGTTCATCCAGAGGTAGGCGCAGTTCTTGTGGTCGGACTTGCTCGACACCATCCAGGTGTCCGACCAGCCGGTCGAGCCCTCCTCGGGCAGGATCGCGTCGACGGGCACGTCCTCGCCCTGGGCGACGCTCGCGAT
>JBQCEF010000285.1:0-3285 GCA_051960495.1 Nocardioides sp.
GGGCTTCTGGGCCAATGCGGCGTCCTACGGCATCAACCTGCTGAAGGCCTACTGGGGCGACGCGGCGACCGCCGACAACGATTACTGCTTCGACTACCTGCCGAAGATCACCGGCGACCACGGCACCTACCGCACCGTGCTCGACATGATCGACGGCAAGGTCAAGGGCTACTTCCTGCTCGGCCAGAACCCGGCGGTCGGCTCGGCGCACGGCCGCGCCCAGCGGCTCGGGATGGCCAACCTCGACTGGCTGGTCGTGCGCGACCTGTTCGAGATCGAGAGCGCGACCTTCTGGAAGAACTCGCCCGAGATCGAGACCGGCGAGATCGTGCCGGAGGAGTGCCGCACCGAGGTGTTCTTGATGCCCGCCGCCTCCCACGTGGAGAAGGAGGGCACCTTCACCCAGACCCAGCGGATGCTGCAGTGGCGGGAGAAGGCCGTCGAGCCGTCCGGCGACTGCCGTTCGGAGCTGTGGTTCTTCTTCCACCTCGGCCGGCTGATCCGCGAGCGGCTGAAGGACTCAGCAGACGAGAAGGACCGGCCGCTGCAGGACCTGGCCTGGGACTACCCGACGCACGGCCAGTACGACGAGCCGAGCGCCGAGTCGGTGCTGATGGAGATCAACGGCTACGAGGTCGAGTCCAAGCGGCCGCTGTCGTCGTTCACGGAGATGAAGGACGACGGCTCCACGCTCGGCGGGTGCTGGATCTACACCGGCGTGTTCGCCGACGGGGTCAACCAGGCCGCGCGGCGCAAGCCGGGCAAGGACCAGTCCTGGGTCGCCCCGGAGTGGGGCTGGGTGTGGCCGGCCAACCGGCGCATCCTCTACAACCGGGCCTCGGCCGACCCCGACGGCAACCCGTGGAGCGAGCGCAAGGCCTACGTCTGGTGGGATCCCGACAAGGGTGAGAACGGCGAGTGGACCGGGCACGACGTGCCGGACTTCCAGAAGACCAAGGCGCCGTCCTACCGAGCTCCCGAGGACGCCGACGGCGTCGACGGACTGGAGGGCGTGGACCCGTTCATCATGCAGGGCGACGGCAAGGGCTCGCTCTACGTCCCCAAGGGGCTGATCGACGGCCCGATGCCGACCCACTACGAGCCGGTCGAGTCGCCGTTCCGCAACCCGATCTACGCCCAGCAGTCCAACCCGACCCGCAAGCAGTACGAGCGCACCGACAATCGGCTCAACCCGAGCCCGCCGGAGCCGAACTCCGAGGTGTTCCCGTTCGTGTTCACCGTCAGCCGGCTCACCGAGCACCACACCGCCGGCGGGATGAGTCGCTACTTGGAGTACCTCTCCGAGCTCCAGCCGGAGATGTTCGTCGAGGTCTCGCCCGAGCTCGCCGAGGAGCGCGGTCTCGACCACATGGGCTGGTGCCACGTCGTGACGGGTCGTGCGGCCATCGAGGGCCGGGTGCTCGTCACGGACCGGCTGCGGCCGCTCAAGGTCGAGGGCCGGGTCGTCCACCAGATCTGGATGCCCTACCACTTCGGCAGCGGCGGACTGGTGACCGGTGACTCGACCAACGACCTGTTCGGGATCACGCTGGACCCCAACGTGCTCATCCAGGAGAGCAAGGTCGGCACCTGCGACGTGCAGCCGGGCCGCCGGCCCACCGGTCAGGCGCTGCTGGCCTACGTGCTCGACTACAAGCAGCGCGCGGGACTAATGGGGGAGAGCTACCCCGACCTGGTCACCACCGGCGCCGGCCCGGGCACCGGCGTGCACGGCGAGGCCGACCAGGGCTCCGGCGACCCGACCCCCGACCCCCACCAGGAGGCGTGAGCCGTGGCGCTGCGCAAGAACAGCCTGTTCGGACCGATCGACCCGGCCCAGGAGTCCGGCTACGTCGACGCCCCCGCACGCAAGGGGTTCTTCACCGACACCAGCATCTGTATCGGCTGCAAGGCCTGCGAGGTCGCGTGCAAGGAGTGGAACGAGATCCCCGACGACGGGTTCGGGATGCTCGGCTACTCCTACGACAACACCGGGGCGCTCGGGGCGAGCACCTGGCGTCACGTGGCGTTCATCGAGCAGCCCGCCGGCCGCTCGGGCACGACGCAGGGCGGCGCGCACCGTGAGCCGGTCGACCTCGGCATGCCCGAGGTCGGGCACGGCGGCCCGCCCGACCTCCCGGCCGGCGGTCACGGCCCCGACGGTGAGAAGCCCGACTTCCGCTGGCTGATGTCCTCCGACGTGTGCAAGCACTGCACGCACGCGGCCTGCCTCGACGTCTGCCCCACCGGGTCGCTGTTCCGGACGGAGTTCGGCACCGTGGTGGTGCAGCCCGACATCTGCAACGGCTGCGGCTACTGCGTGCCCGCCTGCCCGTACGGCGTGATCGAGCGGCGGACCGGCGACGAGGGCACGAAGAACGTCGGGATCGCCCAGAAGTGCACGCTGTGCTACGACCGGCTCGGCGAGGGCCAGCGGCCGGCATGCGCGCAGGCCTGCCCGACCGAGTCGATCCAGTTCGGCGACGTCGAGGAGCTCCGCGAGCGGGCCGACGCCCGCGTGGAGAAGCTGCACGAGGCCGGGATCATGGACGCCCGGCTCTACGGCAACGACCCCGAGGACGGCGTCGGCGGTGCGGGCGCGTTCTTCCTGCTGCTCGACGAGCCGGAGGTCTACGGCTTGCCGCCGGACCCGGTGGTGACCACCAAGGACCTGCCGCACATGTTCAACCGAGCGACCACCGCGGCGGCAGCACTGCTGGCCGGGGCGGCCGTCGCGTTCCTGGGGAGGCGTCGATGAGCGGCACGCAGCCGCACGAGCGGGTGACCGGGCCCGAGCACGGCGTCGTCGGCACCGACGACCAGCCGGGCGGACGGCAGCCGCGAGCCGTTCCCGGTGGCGTCCAGCGCGGCAGCAGCGGCAAGCGCCGTCGTGGCCAGGGCGGCCGGGGCGGCGGCGACCGGTCGATGGTCCCCGACGCCGAGTTCACCTCCTACTACGGCCGGCCGATCGTCAAGCCGTCGCCGTGGGAGGCCGACATCCCGGCCTACCTGTTCTCCGGCGGGCTCGCCGCCGGGTCGTCGCTGCTGGCGGCCGGGGCCGACCTGACCGGGCGGCCGTCGCTGCGGCGGGCGGGCCGGCTCGGGGCGCTGGGCGCCCTCGGGTTCAGCATGGCCGCGCTGATCCACGACCTGGGCAAGCCTGCGCGTTTCACCAACATGCTCCGGGTGGCCAAGCCGACGTCACCGATGTCGGTCGGCACCTGGGTCCTGTCGGCCTACGGCCCCATGGCGGGCCTGGCCGGCGCGGCCGAGCTCAGCGGCCTG
>JBQCEF010000286.1:0-8489 GCA_051960495.1 Nocardioides sp.
CGCGACGCCGCCCCAGGTGGTCGCGGCGAGCCCGGTCGAGACGATCCGGGTGGAGACCGTCCCCGAGGCGTCGAACGCTGCTGCCCGCCTGCTCGAGATCGCCACCCGCAACGCGGACGAGCTGGTCTCCGAGGCCAAGGACCAGGCCGACAAGATCGTCGGCGAGGCGCGCACAAAGGCCGAGCGGCTCGAGTCCGAGAGCAAGGTCAAGGCCGACCGCCTCGAGTCCGACGCGCGGACCCGCTCGCAGATGCTCGACTCCGAGACCGCCGAGCGCCGTCAGCAGCTGTTCGGCGACCTGGAGAAGGAGCGCGAGAAGCTCAACGCCGAGGTCGAGAACCTGCGGTCGTTCGAGCGCGAGTACCGCAGCCGCCTCAAGAGCTACTTCCAGCAGCAGCTGGCCGCGCTCGACGGCGAGGGCGAGGGCGCGATGGCCGGCAACGACCACGCTCCCAAGCGGCTCAAGTCGCTGCTCGGCGACGAGGGCGACCACCAGAACGGCTGAGGAGCCCGCTCCACGGCACGACCCGGCACCCGGGCCCGAACACGCACGAGGCCGGTGTCCCTTCTCCAGGGGCACCGGCCTCGTCGCCTGTTCGGCCGCCACGTCGTGCGGGGTCGATCGCCGGCGCCACGTGCCCGGGATCGACCCGGCGAGGGAATCGATTGGTCGGCCTCGGCCCCGGCCCGATAGGCTACGAGCACAGGCGTTCGAGCCGTCATCAGCGGCGAGCCTCCGGAAGAACGGCCGGCCGGGAGTGGTCCTCAGCGGACCTCGCCGGGCCCGGCTCAGTAGAACCGGACGGGTGGGCCCGTCACAGCCCTTGATGAAGCGGTCGCGCGGCCCGTCGTACGGCGGAGCGGTGCGGCAAGCGAGGTGGTACCGCGGCCCCCGCCGGCATGGGGGAGTCGTCCTCGTGGCCCAGCCCCGAGCACGACGCACCGCAGGAGAGCCGCCGATGTCCTACCCGAAGGTGTCCCACACCGACGCCACCACCGTGCCCTCGAACCCGGCCTTCCCGGCGATCGAGGAGGCCGTGCTGGGCTACTGGAAGGACGACCGCACCTTCGAGGCCAGCGTCGAGCAGCGCGACCCCGGGGAGGACGGCGAGAACGAGTTCGTGTTCTACGACGGCCCGCCGTTCGCCAACGGGCTGCCGCACTACGGCCACCTGCTCACCGGCTACGTCAAGGACGTCGTGCCGCGCTACCAGACCATGCGCGGACGCCGGGTCGAGCGGCGGTTCGGCTGGGACACCCACGGCCTGCCCGCCGAGCTCGAGGCGATGCGCCAGCTGGGGCTGAAGACCACCGACGAGATCCACGAGCTGGGCATCGAGAAGTTCAACGAGGCGTGCCGGGCCTCGGTCATGCGCTACACCGACGAGTGGCGCGACTACGTCACCCGCCAGGCGCGCTGGGTCGACTTCGACCACGACTACCGCACGATGAACCCCGACTACATGGAGTCGGTGATCTGGGCGTTCAAGCAGCTCTACGACAAGGGCCTGGTCTACGAGGGCTTCCGGGTGCTGCCCTACTGCTGGAACGACGAGACGCCGCTGTCCAACCACGAGCTGCGGATGGACGACGAGGTCTACCAGAACCGTCAGGACCCCGCGGTCACGGTGGGCGTGCGCCTCGACGGCGACGACGACCTGGGCGGCGTCCTCGCGCTGGTGTGGACGACCACCCCGTGGACGCTGCCGTCGAACCTCGCGGTGATGGTCGGCGCCGACATCGACTACGTGGTCGTGGAGGCCGACGCGACCGGCAGCACCGAGCGCTACCTGATCGCCGAGGCGCGGCTCGGCTCCTACGCCCGCGAGCTGGGTGAGGAGCCCCGCGTCGTCCGGCGACTGAGCGGCAGCGAGCTCGCCGGACGCACCTACACGCCGCCGTTCGGCTACTACCTCGGCCACGAGAACGCCTTCCGCCTCGTGGAGGCGGAGTTCGTCACCACCACCGACGGCACCGGGCTGGTGCACACCGCCGGCGCGTTCGGTGAGGACGACAAGGTGGTCACCGACCGGGAGAACATCGAGCCGGTCATGCCGGTGGGCAAGGACGGCCGGTTCACCGCGCCGGTGGACGAGTACGCCGGGATGCTGGTGTTCGACGCCAACCTGCCGATCATCGACGACCTCAAGGCCGCCACCCGCGGCGAGAGCGCGGGCCGGGTCACGCCCGGCACGGTGCTGCTGCGCCGCGAGAGCTACGACCACGCCTACCCGCACTGCTGGCGCTGTCGCGAACCCCTGATCTACAAGGGCGTCTCGTCCTGGTTCGTGCAGGTGACCGCCGTCAAGGACCGGCTGCTGGAGCTCAACGAGGAGATCCGCTGGGTCCCCGACCACATCAAGCACGGGCAGTTCGGCAAGTGGCTGGAGAACGCCCGCGACTGGTCGATCACCCGCAACCGGTTCTGGGGCAGCCCCGTGCCGGTGTGGAAGAGCGACGACCCGGCGTACCCCCGGATCGACGTCTACGGCAGCTTCGAGGAGCTCGAGCGCGACTTCGGGCCGCACCTCGGCGGGCGAGCGGTGAGCGACCTGCACCGCCCGTTCATCGACGAGCTGGTCCGGCCCAACCCCGACGACCCGCGCTCGCCGGAGGAGGGCGGATCGATGATGCGCCGTGTCGCCGACGTGCTCGACGTCTGGTTCGACTCGGGCTCGATGAGCTACGCCCAGGTGCACTACCCGTTCGAGAACGCCGACTGGTTCGAGAACCACTTCCCGGGCGACTTCATCGTGGAGTACATCGGCCAGACCCGCGGCTGGTTCTACACCATGCACGTCCTGGCCGGCGCGATCTTCGACCGGCCGGCGTTCTCCACCTGCCTGAGCCACGGCATCGTGCTGGGCTCCGACGGGCAGAAGATGAGCAAGTCGCTGCGCAACTACCCCGACGTGCGGGAGGTGTTCGACCGCGACGGCGCCGACGCGATGCGCTGGTTCCTGATGAGCTCGCCGATCCTGCGCGGCGGCAACCTGGTCGTCACCGAGCAGGGCATCCGCGACTCGGTCCGGCAGGTGATGATCCCGCTGTGGAACAGCTGGTACTTCTTCGGCCTCTACGCGAACGCGGCGGGGTACGACGCCTCGTGGTCGACCGCAAGCACCGACCCGCTCGACCGCTACCTGCTGGCCAAGTGCCGCCAGTACGTCGAGGCGATGACCCACGAGCTCGACAACTACGAGGTCGCCTCGGCGTGCGACTCGACCCGCGGCTTCCTCGACGTGCTCACGAACTGGTACATCCGGCGCTCGCGGGAACGGTTCTGGGCCGCCGAGGGCGAGCTGGACACCGCGGCGTTCGACACGCTCTACACGGTGCTGGAGGTGGTCAGCCGCGTCACCGCGCCGCTGCTGCCGCTCACGACCGAGGAGATCTGGCGCGGGCTGACCGGCGGGCGCTCGGTGCACCTCACCGACTGGCCCGACGCCGGGCAGCTGCCTGCCGACGAGCGCCTCGTGGCCGCGATGGACGCGGTGCGCGACGTCTGCTCCGCCACCTCGGCGTTGCGCAAGGCGGCCGGGCTGCGCAACCGGCTGCCGCTCGCGTCGCTGACCGTCGTGGTCGACGACCCGGGGGCGCTGTCCGGTTTCGAGGGGATCGTCTCCGACGAGGTCAACGTCAAGACGGTGCGGCTGCTCGACCTCGCCGCACCCGAGGCTACGTCGTACGGCGTCTCGCAGCGCCTCACCGTCAACGCGAGGGCGGCCGGCCCCCGTCTCGGCAAGGACGTCCAGAAGGCGATCGCGGGCTCGAAGTCGGGCGACTGGTCGGTCAACGAGGACGGCAGCGTCACGGCGGGCGGCCTGGCGCTGCTCGTGGGCGAGTACTCGCTCGAGACCGTCGCGGCCGACACCTCCGGGGACAGCGCGACCGCGATGCTGCCGCACGGCGGCTTCGTCGTCCTCGACACCGCGGTGACCACCGAGCTGGCCGCGGAGGGCCAGGCGCGTGACCTGGTCCGGGCCGTGCAGCAGGCCCGCCGGGACGCCGGCCTGGACGTGTCGGACCGGATCGCGCTCACCGTGACCGCGCCGGCCGACGTCCTCGAGGCGGCGCGCAAGCACGAGGCGTTGCTGGCCGGCGAGACGCTGGCGACGTCGGTGACCTACAGCGAAGGTCCGGACCTCGACGTGGCGGTCGCCCGCGCGTAGGCGCCGGCGACCCGCTGCGGGCGCGCGACGACGGCGACGGAACGGGACGCACGTGGGGAGGTCGCCCGTCCCGCCGCCGGGTCGCCGGGACTCCTGAGAGCTCCCGATGGTGGGGGGACCGGCTCCACTGTCCCGCGCGCCGGGGGCGGGCGACATCCGCCTCTGGTACTAGTACGTCCGTGCGGGCGGCGCGGATGCTTGTCTGCGTCTCGCCGGAGGCATATCCTCGCCGCACGCGTGTGGCGGACGCCACACGCTTCCTTCGTATCCGCCGACGGGTACTGGCTTCGAGGGGGCCACAGGTTCATGGCACGAGCGACCGCACGCAAGATCGCCGGGAGGACCGCGGCCGCGGCCAAACGCGTGACGTCCGGGGTGACCCGCAAGCCGTCCGCGAAGAAGAGCAGCGGCCCCGCCACCAAGTCGACGGGCAGCACGTCGACCGCGAAGAAGTCGACCGCGAAGAAGACGACCGCGAAGAAGGCCCCCGCCAAGACGGCCCCCGCCAAGAAGACGCCGGAGAAAAAGGCCGCGGCGACCAAGGCGACCGCGAAGAAGGCCGCCGCGACGAAGGCCACGAAGAGCACGGCGAAGGCGACCACGAAGAAGGCGGCCACGAAGGCGACCACGAAGAAGACGGCTGCGAAGAAGACAGCTGCGAAGAAGGCCCCCGCCACGGCGGCGACCGCCACGAAGACCCCCGCCAAGAAGGCCCCCGCCAGGAAGGCCTCCGCCAAGAAGGCCACGGCGGCCAAGAGCTCCACCACCAAAACCACCGCGCCCAAGACCCCGGCGAAGAAGTCGGCTGCGAAGCAGCCGCCTGCGAAGAAGACCTCCCCGACCACGCGGTCGGCTTCCGTGAAGAAGGCACCGGTGAAGAAGGCAACCACCTCCCAGGCTCCCGCTGCGGCGGCAACCAAGACCCGCACCACCACGCCGGCCACCTCGCCGGCCAAGAAGCCGGCCGCGAAGACCGCGGCGAAGAAGTCGTCCGGTGCGCCGCGCAAGCTGGCGGTCAAGGCCGACGAGTCTCCCTGGACCGCCGCCGAGCTCGGCGAGGTCCGCGGGGAGCTCAACGCCGACCGCGACCGGCTCCGCTCGGAGCTCAACCTCGCCGAGCACCAGCTGCACGACCTGATGCGCGACGCGGGTGACGGCGCCGGCAACGACCAGGCCGACGTGGGCTCCAAGACCTTCGAGCGCGACCACGAGATGAGCCTCGCCAAGAACGCCCGGGACATGCTCATGCAGACCGAGAAGGCGCTCGCGCGGATCGAGGACGGCACCTACGGGGTGTGCGAGCAGTGCGGGGAGCCGATCGGCAAGATGCGGTTGATGGCTTTCCCGCGTGCGACACTGTGCTTGTCATGCAAGCAGCGCGAGGAGCGTCGCTGAAGTCCAGCGACCCGGCACCGTCCCCTGTCACCCCCCACCGGCGAAAGCGGCACCTGCTGCTGTTCGCGCTGGTCGCCGTGCTCGGCTACGCCGCCGACCTCGGCACCAAGCAGCTCGTGCTGCACAACCTCGACCCGGCCACGCCGGTCCCGGTCGTCGGCGACGTGTTCTCGCTGTTCCTGACCTTCAACAGCGGCGCCGCGTTCAGCCTGGGGACGTCGTACACCTTCGTCCTGTCCTGCATCGCGGTCCTCGCCGCCCTCGCCACGTTGTGGTTCGCCCGCCGCCTCGGCAGCACCGGCTGGGCACTGGCGCTCGGGTTCCTGCTGGCCGGGATCACCGGCAACCTCAACGACCGCGTGTTCCGGGCGCCGGGACCGATGCTCGGCCACGTCGTCGACTTCCTGCGCTTCCCGAACTTCCCGGTCTTCAACGTCGCCGACATCTGCATCAACATCGCCGCCGGGCTGATCATCGTGCAGACCCTGCGCGGTGTCCGGCTCGACGGCCACCGCGAGCGCGCCAAGGGTTCCGACGAGGTGGACTCGTGACCGGGGTGAGCGGCATGGAGCACCGGACCGTGACCGTCCCCGACGGGCTCGCGGGGGAGCGGCTCGACGCCGCGCTGGCCCGGATGTTCGGTTTCTCCCGGTCTCGTGCCGCCGAGCTGATCAGCGCCGGCCACGTCCGCGTCGACGGCGCGACCTCGGCCAAGTCCGACCGGGTCGACCCCGGCTCGATGCTCGACGTGGACATCCCCGCGGCGGTCGATCCCGTCGCCGTGGTGCCGGAGACGGTCGAGGGCATCAAGATCATCCACGACGACGACGCGCTCGTCGTGATCGACAAGCCGGTCGGGGTCGCCGTACACCCGAGCCCGGGTTGGAGCGGACCGACCGTCGTGGGCCACCTGGCCGCCGCCGGGTTCCGGATCGCCACCAGCGGCGCCTCGGAGCGGCAGGGCATCGTGCAGCGCCTCGACGTCGGCACCTCCGGGGTGATGGTGATCGCCAAGTCGGAGTACGGCTACTCGGTGCTGAAGAACGCCTTCCGCTCGCGCACGGTCGACAAGACCTACCACGCGCTCGTGCAGGGCCACCCCGACCCGTTGCGGGGCACGATCGACGCGCCGATCGGGCGCCACCCCAAGCACGACTACAAGTTCGCGGTGATGGGCGACGGCAAGCACAGCGTGACGCACTACGAGACCCTCGAGGCGCACCGCTTCGCGAGCCTGCTCGAGATCCACCTCGAGACCGGCCGGACCCACCAGATCCGGGTGCACATGGCCGCGCTCAAGCACCCGTGCGTCGGCGACCCCACCTACGGCGGCGACCCGGTGCTCGCCCGCCGGGTGGGCCTGGACCGGCAGTGGCTGCACGCCGTCCGGCTGGGCTTCGAGCACCCCGAGGGCGGGGAGTACGTCGAGTTCGAGTCGCCCTACCCCGACGACCTGCAGCGGGCCCTGGACGTCATCCGTGACGCCCACTGAGGTGAGCGACCTGAGCCTGCGCCCGGCCGTCCCCCACGAGGCCGACGCGCTGGCCGAGCTGTTCCTCGCCGCCCGCGCCGCGGCCTACCCGGCCATGCCCGCCACCGTGCACCCGCCAGCCGAGGTCCGGCACTGGTTCCGCGAGGTGCTCGGCGTGCTGCCGCGCACGGTGCCGATGCCCGACGAGCGGGAGACGTGGGTCGCCGAGCGCGACGGCGAGCTGGTCGGCTACCTCATCCTCGACCCGGAGTGGCTGGACTCGCTCTACGTCCGCCCCGACCTCACCGGCCAGGGGATCGGGTCGGTGCTGCTCGACCTCGCCAAGAGCCTGCGGCCCGAGGGGTTCGGGCTGTGGGTGTTCGAGACCAACGTCCGGGCCCAGGCGTTCTACCGCCGGCACGGCCTGGTCGTCGTACGACGCACCGACGGGTCGGACAACGAGGAGAAGGCGCCCGACCTGGAGATGGCCTGGGTCGGCCCGGACCTCCTCGCCGGGATCCGCCGCCGGATCGACGAGGTCGACTGCCGGCTCGCCGCCCTGCTCAACGAGCGCGCGCTGCTCACCGCCGCCGCCCAGGAGCACAAGCCGCGCGGCGGGCACGCCGGGCGCGACGTGGCCCGCGAGGCCGAGATCGTGGCCCGGATGGCGGCGCTCGCGCCCGACCTCGGCCCGACCGCGATGTCTCGCATCATGCACGCGGTGATCAGCGCGAGCCTCGACGCCGCCGAGTAGCCGCGCCCGGCCCGCACTTGTCGGTGGGCGGTGCCAGGATCGGTTCCGGCGGATCGGGCGGGTCTGCGAAATCGGAGCGACCGGTTGTCGTAGTCTGGCTCCCTTCCCCACGAAGTACGGCCGCGGGTTCTCCCCGGTCGATGTCAGCGTGCGTCGATGTGTCCGGAAAGGGGCCGATTCCAGCTATGTCTCCGGGGCCCGGCACCGACTCGTTCGCCCACCTGCACGTCCACACCGAGTACTCCATGCTCGACGGCGCCTCGCTGCTCGACGGGCTGTTCTCGCGGGTGAGCGAGCTCGAGATGCCCGCGATCGCGATGACCGACCACGGCAACCTGCACGGGGCCTTCGACTTCTGGTCCAAGGCGCGCCGCAACGGCATCAAGCCGATCATCGGCATCGAGGCCTACGTCACCCCCGGGACCAACCGCTTCGAGCGCCGGCGGGTCCGGTGGGGCAAGGGCGACCTCGCCGAGGAGGGCGGCAACGACGTCGCCGGCGGCGGCGCCTACACCCACATGACGATGTGGGCCGAGACCACCGAGGGCATGCACAACCTGTTCCGGCTCTCGTCCCGGTCCAGCCTCGAGGGCTACTTCTACAAGCCCCGCATGGACAAGGAGATCCTGGCCGAGCACAGCAAGGGCCTCATCGTCAGCACCGGGTGCCCCAGCGGCGCCATCCAGACCCGGCTCCG
>JBQCEF010000287.1:0-2385 GCA_051960495.1 Nocardioides sp.
CGAGCTCACGGCCCTCGGCCCACTCGCCCTCCTGGCCGAACTCCGAGCCCATGAACAGCAGCTGCTTGCCGGGGTGCGACCACATGTAGGCGAGGAAAGTGCGCAGGTTCGCCAGCTGCTGCCAACGGTCGCCGGGCATCTTCCGCAGCAGCGAGCCCTTGCCGTGCACGACCTCGTCGTGGCTGATCGGCAGCACGTAGTTCTCGGAGTAGGCGTAGACGAGGGAGAACGTCATCTGGCCGTGGTGGTACTGCCGGTGCACCGGGTCGTTCTGCACGTAGCCGAGGCTGTCGTGCATCCAGCCCATGTTCCACTTGAAGCCGAAGCCGAGGCCGCCGAGGTGGGTGGCCCGGGTGACGCCCGGCCACGAGGTCGACTCCTCCGCGATCGTGATCGCGCCGGGGACCCGCTTGTAGGCGGTGGCGTTCATCTCCTGCAGGAACTGGACCGCCTCGAGGTTCTCGCGGCCGCCGTAGACGTTGGGGGTCCACTCGCCGTCCTCGCGGGAGTAGTCCAGGTAGAGCATCGAGGCCACCGCGTCGACCCGCAGGCCGTCGATGTGGAACTCCTCGAGCCAGTAGAGCGCGTTGGACACCAGGAAGTTGCGGACCTCCTTGCGTCCGAAGTTGAACACGTAGGTGCCCCAGTCGGGGTGCTCCCCGCGCGAGGGGTTGGGGTCCTCGTAGAGCGGCGTGCCGTCGAACCGGGCCAGCGCGAACTCGTCCTTGGGGAAGTGCGCCGGCACCCAGTCGACGATGACGCCGATCCTGGCCTGGTGCAGCCGGTCGACGAGGTACCGGAAGTCGTCGGGCGTCCCGAATCGGGAGGTCGGTGCGAAGTACGACGTGACCTGGTAGCCCCACGAGCCGCCGAACGGGTGCTCCATCACCGGCATGAACTCGACGTGCGTGAAGCCGAGGTCGGTGACGTAGTCGACGAGCTGGTCGGCGAGCTCGGCGTAAGTGTAGGACTCGCCGCTGAAGTGCTTCTTCCACGACCCGAGGTGCATCTCGTAGATCGCCATCGGGCGGGCGTGGGCGTCGGTGCGCTGCGCGCGCTCGGTCATCCACGCGTCGTCGCCCCAGGTGTAGCCGGAGTCGAAGACGACCGAGGACGTCAGCGGGGGCACCTCGGTGTGGAAGGCCAGCGGGTCGGCCTTCTCGCGCCACTGGTCGTCCGCGCCGAGGATGAGGAACTTGTAGCGGGTGCCGGCGGCCACGTCGGGGACGAACAGCTCCCACACCCCGGAGACGCCCATCTGGCGCATCGGGTGCTCGCGGCCGTCCCAGCTGTTGAAGTCGCCCTTCACCCGCACCCCCTTGGCGTGCGGGGCCCACACCGCGAACGAGGTGCCGGTCACGTCGCCGGTGGGGGAGGAGTAGCGCTGCACGTGCGCCCCGAGCACGTCCCACAGCTGCTCGTGGCGGCCCTCGTTGATCAGGTGCAGGTCGAGCTCGCCGAGCGTGGGGAGGTAACGGTAGGCGTCGTCGACGAGCATCGGCTCGGCGCCGGCGTACTTCACCTCGAGCCGGTAGTCGGGCGGCTCGGCGACGTCGAGCACGCCGACCCAGACGCCCTCGTGCTCGTGCTCGAGCTTCACGCGCTTGCCGTCGTGCACGGCCACCACCGACTCGGCGAGCGGGCGGAAGACGCGCACGGTGGTGGCGCCGCCGTGCGGGTGGGCGCCCAGGACCGCGTGGGGGTCGCCGTGGCGGCCCTGGACCACCAGGTCGAGGGTCGAGGTGTCCAGGGGACGGATGGTGCGTGTCACGACTGCTCCTCGTGTGCGGCCGGCCCCGCCAGGCGCGCGATCGCGCCGAGCGGGATGCCGATCCAGCTGGGTCGGTTGCGTGCTTCGTACACGGTCTCGTAGACGGCCTTGTCGGCCTGGTAGGCCCGGAGCAGCACGTGCTGCTCGGGCAGGATGGTGCCGTCGGAGGTCCGGCCGCTCACCTCGACGTAGCCGGCGAGGAACTCGTTCTGGTTGCGCTCGGCCCATTCCGCGGCGCGGTAGGCGATCTGCTCGCCGTGGCCGTCGGTCTCCACGTCGGCCTCGACCGCATGGGCGGCGTAGTCGAACGAGCGCAGCATGCCCGCCACGTCGCGCCAGGGGGAGTCGGGCCGGATCCGGTCGTCGAGCGGCTTCGCGGGTTCACCCTCGAAGTCGACGATCTTCCAGCCGCGCGAGGTGCGCAGCGTCTGTCCGAGGTGGAAGTCGCCGTGCACGCGCTGGACGAGCACCGGCTTGTCGATCGCCTCGACCGCGGCGAAGACCTCGCGCAGTGCGGGTGCGTGCGGCTCGAGCTCGGGGACCACGGCGACCGCGGCGTCGAGCCGGGCGCGCATGGCGTCGGCGAGCGCGCGGAGATCCTCGGGACCCCAGTC
>JBQCEF010000288.1:0-12979 GCA_051960495.1 Nocardioides sp.
CGGTTCGCCGCGCGCAGCCAGCACCTGGCCGCGCGCGCCTGGGCCGACGGCGCCTACGACAGCGCGGTCGTGCAGGTGCCGGGCGCCGAGCTGGACCGTGACGAGGGGATCCGCGACGGCGTCACCGAGGAGTCGCTGGCCGCGCTGAAGCCGGTGTTCCGCAAGGACGGCACGGTCACCGCCGGGAACGCCAGCCAGCTCTCCGACGGCGCCGCGGCGCTGCTGCTCGCCGACGAGGCCGGGCTGAAGGGCCACGGCGCCCAACCAATGGCGCGGATAACCGCCACCGGCGCCACAGGGGTCGCCCCGCAACAGTTAGGCATCGGTCCCGTCGAGGCCGTACGTCGTGCCCTCGACCGGGCGGGGCGCGGGTTCGCCGACGTCACCACGATGGAGCTCAACGAGGCGTTCGCCGCCCAGTCGCTGGCCTGCCTGTCCGAGTGGCCGGAGCTCGACCCGGACCTGGTCAACCCGCACGGCGGCGCGATCGCCATCGGCCACCCCCTGGGCTGCTCCGGGGCGCGGCTCGCGGGGGCCGTGGCGCACCAGCTGGTCGCGGCCGGGTCAGGCGTCGGCGTCGCCGCGCTGTGCATCGGCGTCGGGCAGGGCCTCGCCGTCACCATGGAACGCTGACCACCAGACCCCAGGAGGAGCCATGCCGGACACCGTTCGCCTGCACCACGTCGTCGACGGGGACACCGGGCCTGCGGTCGTGCTCGGGGCGTCGCTGGGCACCGACCTCGGCCTGTGGGACCGGCTCGCCGCCGACCTCGCCCGGGACCACCGTGTCGTCCGCTTCGACACCCGCGGCCACGGCCGCTCCCCGGCGCCCGAGGGCGGCTACACCGTGGAGGGCCTGGCGGCGGACGTCGTCGGGCTCGCCGACGAGCTGGGGATCGACCGGTTCGCCTACGTCGGCCTCTCCCTCGGCGGCGCGATCGGGCAGGTGCTCGCGCTGGCGCACCCGCAGCGGCTGAGCTCGCTCGTGCTCGCGTGCACGTCGCCGGTCTTCGGCGAGCCGGCGACGTGGCGGGAGCGGGCCGCGTCCGTCCGCCGCGACGGGCTCGAGCCGTTGGTGGAGCCGACCTTCGACCGCTGGTTCACCGAGGAGTTCCGCGCGCAGCACCCGGACGAGGTGGCGTGGGTCCGCGACATGTTCGTGGCGACCCCCCGCCCGGGCTACGCCGGGTGCTGCGAGGCGCTCGCGACGTACGACGTGACCGACCGGTTGGGCCGGATCGAGACCCCGACCCGGGTCGTGATGGGCGCTGAGGACCCGGGCACGACGCCCGAGGTCGGCCGCGCCATGGTGGCCGCCATCCGCAACGCGGACCTGGTCGTCATCGACGGCGCGGCGCACATCGCCAACCTGGCGCGCCCGGAGGAGTTCCGGTCCGCCGTGCGCGCGCACCTCGCCGCGACCTCCGGCTGAGCCGTGCGTCTCGTCCGCCGGGGAGGATGCGTCCGGCACGCCCGTGGGGTTCCCATGACGACATGGCACGGTCGTGGTGGCACGCAGGCGCAGCGGGAACGAGCCTCGCGCTCGCACTCGTCCTGACGGGCTGCGGGGCCACCGACGAGTCGTCGTCCGACTTCTGCAAGTCGGTGGACGCGCTGGCCGCGGCGACGAAGCAGATCGACCAGACGTCGCTGACCAAGAGCTCGGCCGCTGCGGTGCAGAAGTCGATGCAGGCCATCGACACGGCCGTCACCAACCTGTCGAGCGCCGCGGAGTCCGAGTTCAGCACCGAGGTCGACGCCGTGAAGGGCGCCGCGACGCAGCTCGGCCAGGACGTCGCCAACGCCGCCGAGGATCCGACCTCGGACCACTTCTACGCCGCCAGGACGTCCATGAGTGCGTTCGTCACCACCGTGAACGACCTGGGCAAGGCCACGTCCGAGGCCTGCTGAGCCGGCCGGGGCCTACGGCCAGGCGAACCCCACCCCGCTCAGCTCCTCGCTCAGCACCCAGAGCTTGCCCGCGAGCGCCTCGTCGCGCGCCAGCCGGCTCAGCCGCGCCGGCCCGGCGTGTCCCCGGCTCTCCCGCAGCCGCTGGGGACCGGTGTAGGTCGCCGGGCCCGCCACCGCCGCGGCATAGAGGACCGGTTCGGCGCCCCGCTTCGCGGACTGGAACAGCAGCGGCATGAACAGCGGCGCCAGGTGCTTGACCCCCGGCAGCGACCCGAGGCCCTGCTCGCTGGCGACCAGGTTCGTCGCCGCCACCCCGGGGTGCGCGGCGTTGGAGACCAGCCGTGCGCCGTGCAGCGCGGACTGCCGGGCCAGCTCCGCGGCGAAAAGCAGGTTGGCGAGCTTGGAGTTCGCGTAGGCGCGCTCGGGCTGGTAGCCGGCCCGCGGGTTCGCCTCGAGGACGTCGGCCCGCCCGCGGTGGTGCGCGATCGAGGAGACCGTGACGACCCGCGGCTCCGGGGCTTCGAGCAGGTGCGGCAGCAGACGCCCGGTCAGCGCGAAGTGACCGAGGTGGTTGGTGCCGAACTGCAGCTCGTGGCCGTCGGCGGTCTGCCGGTAGCGCGGCGGCGTCATCACCCCGGCGTTGTTGACCAGCAGGTCGAGTGGGCGCTCCCAGCCGTCCGCGAAGTCGCGGACGGAGTCGAGCGAGGCCAGGTCGAGGTGGGCCACCTCCACCGCGCCGCCGCCCTCGGCGCGGATCGCCCGGGCGGTCTCCTCCCCCGCGTCGACGTTGCGGCAGGCGAGCGTCACCCGGGCCCCGCGCAGGGCGAGCGCCGTGGCGACGTGGCGCCCGATGCCGGAGTTGCCTCCGGTGACGACCACCGTGCGCCCGTCGTACGACGGCAGCCGGTCGGGCCTCCAGCTCATCCGCGACCCGCCTGGCGTGGCCGGCGCAGCACGACGACCGAGCGGCCGGCGACCTGCACCTCGACGCCCGGGAGCAGCGTCGTGGCGTCGTCGAACACCGAGACGATCCCGGCCTGGTCGTCGGAGGTGTCCAGGACGACCAGCCAGCCGTCGCCGTACACCTCGTCGGGCACCGTGAAGGTGAGCGTGTCGTGGTGGGCATTGAACGCGATGAGGAACGAGTCGTCGACGATGCGCTCGCCGCGCTGGTCCGGCTCGGGGATCGCGTCGCCGTTGAGGAACACCATCACCGAGCGGGCGAACTCGTGGGCCCAGTCCGCGTCGCGCATGTTGGTGCCGTCGGGACGGAACCACGCGATGTCGGCGACCGTCTTGCCGTCCACCTCGGTCTCGCCGGCGAAGAACCGCCGTCGCCGGAAGACCGGGTGGTCGCGCCGCAGCGCCACGACCCGGCGGGAGAACGCGAGCAGGTCCTGCTGCCAGTCCTCGAGGTCCCAGTCCATCCAGGAGATCTCGTTGTCCTGGCAGTAGACGTTGTTGTTGCCGCCCTGGCTGCGGCCGAGCTCGTCGCCGTGCAGGATCATCGGCACGCCCTGCGAGGTCAGCAGGGTGGTGAGGAAGTTGCGGTGCTGGCGGGCCCGGAGCGCGAGCACCTCGGCGTCGTCGGTCTCCCCCTCGGCGCCGCAGTTCCACGACCGGTTGTGGCTCTCGCCGTCGGCCCCGCCCTCGCCGTTGGCGTCGTTGTGCTTCTCGTTGTAGGAGACCAGGTCGCGCATCGTGAAGCCGTCGTGCGCGGTGACGAAGTTGATCGAGGCGATCGGCTTGCGGCCGGAGTGCTCGTAGAGGTCCGACGAGCCGGTCAGCCGGGACGCGAACTCGCCGAGCGTCGCGGCCTCGCCACGCCAGTAGTCGCGCACGGTGTCGCGGTACTTCCCGTTCCACTCGGTCCACAGCGGCGGGAAGTTGCCGACCTGGTAGCCGCCCTCGCCGACGTCCCACGGCTCGGCGATCAGCTTCACCTGGCTGACGACCGGGTCCTGCTGGACCAGATCGAAGAACGCCGACAGCCGGTCGACCTCGTGGAACTGGCGGGCCAGGCTGGAGGCGAGGTCGAACCGGAAGCCGTCGACGTGCATCTCGGTCACCCAGTAGCGCAGCGAGTCCATGATCAGCTGGAGCACGTGGGGGTGCCGCATCAGCAGCGTGTTGCCGGTGCCCGTGGTGTCGTAGTAGTGCTTGCGGTCTTCCTCGACCAGCCGGTAGTAGGCGGCGTTGTCGATCCCGCGGAAGCACAACGTCGGCCCGAGGTGGTTGCCCTCCGCCGTGTGGTTGTAGACGACGTCGAGGATCACCTCGATGTCGGCCTCGTGGAGCGCCTTGACCATCGCCTTGAACTCCTGCACCTGCTGGCCGCGCTGGCCGGCCGCGGAGTAGGCGTTGTGCGGGGCGAAGAAGCCGATCGTGTTGTAGCCCCAGTAGTTCGAGAGCCCCTTGTCGACCAGGGTGGTGTCCTGGACGAACTGGTGCACGGGCATCAGCTCGACGGCGGTCACGCCGAGCTCGGTGAGGTGGTCGATCATCACCGGGTGCGCGATGCCGGCGTAGGTGCCGCGGATCGCCTCGGGGATGCCGGGGTGCGTCTCGGTGAGGCCCTTGACGTGCGCCTCGTAGATCACCGAGTCGTGGTACTCGTGGTCCGGGTGCCGGTCGTTGCCCCAGTCGAAGTAGGGGTTGATGACCACCGAGAGCATCGTGTGCCCCAGGCTGTCGCGGTCGTTGAACTTGGCCTGCTTGGTGAACCGGTAGGAGAACAGCGACTCGTCGCCGTCGATCTGCCCCTCGACCGCCTTCGCATAGGGATCGAGCAGCAGCTTGGCCGGGTTGCAACGATGGCCGTTGTCCGGGTCGTAGGGGCCGTGCACGCGGTACCCGTAGCGTTGACCGGGCTGGATCCCCGGGAGGTAGCCATGGTGGACGAAGCCGTCGTCCTCGAGCAGCTCGACCCTGGTCTCGGCGCCGTCGTCCCCGATCAGGCACAGCTCGACCTTCTCGGCGACCTCGGAGAAGAGCGCGAAGTTCACCCCCGAGCCGTCGTACGTCGCCCCCAGCGGGTAGGAGCGTCCTGGCCAGATCTGCATGCTGAACCTTTCGGATTCCTTCTCTTTTCCCCCGCCTCACGACGTGAAAGGGTGGTCCCATGGCTATTTCAACCACGGATCCGCGCACAGGGGAGGTCCTGCGGACCTTCGACGAGCTGACCGACGAGCAGGTCGAGGACCGGCTCGCACGGGCTTTCGCCGCTGCCTCAACCTACCGGCTGACCGAGCACGCCAAACGTGCCGGCTGGCTGCGGGCGGCCGCGGACATCCTCGACCGGCGCACCGACGAGCTGGCCGAGCTGATGACGCTGGAGATGGGCAAGACCAAGAAGGCGTCCGTGGCCGAGATCGGCAAGTGCGCCGCGGTGCTGCGCTACTACGCCGAGCACACCCCGCAGATCCTGGCCGACGAGCCGGTCGACGCCGGATCGGTCAACGCGAGCAAGGCCTACGCGCGCTACCTGCCGCTCGGCGTGGTGCTCGCGATCATGCCGTGGAACTTCCCGCTCTGGCAGGCGATGCGGTTCGCCGCCCCGGCGCTCGCCGCGGGCAACGTGGGCCTGCTCAAGCACGCGAGCAACGTCCCGCAGACCGCCCTGTTCATGGAGGAGCTGTTCCGCGAGGCGGGCTTCCCCGACGACGTGTTCTCGACCCTGCTCGTCGGCAGCTCCAAGATCGAGAAGATCCTCAAGGACGACCGGGTCGCGGCCGCGACGCTGACCGGCAGCGAGGGCGCGGGGGTCGCCGTCGGCCGCACCGCCGGGGAGTCGCTGAAGAAGGTGGTCCTCGAGCTCGGCGGGTCCGACGCGTTCGTGGTGATGCCGTCGGCCGACCTCGCCAAGGCCGCGAAGGTGGCGACCACGTCGCGCTGCCAGAACAACGGCCAGTCCTGCATCTCCGCCAAGCGGTTCATCGTGCACGCCGACGTGTACGACGAGTTCCTGGACCTGTTCAAGGCCGAGCTCGCCGCTCTCGTGGTCGGTGACCCGATGGAGGAGGGCACCGACGTGGGCCCGCTGGCCACCGAGCAGGGCCGCCAGGACGTCGAGGACCTGGTCGCCGACGCCGTCGCCAAGGGGGCCAAGGTCCACCTGGGCGGCGAGCGGCTCGACCAGCCGGGCTGGTGGTACCCGCCGACGCTGGTCACCGACATCACCGAGGACATGGACATGTTCCACGAGGAGGTGTTCGGGCCGGTGGCGATGGTCTACAAGGTGGCCGACATCGACGAGGCGATCGAGCTCGCGAACGCGACCCGGTTCGGCCTCGGCTCGAACGCCTGGACCCAGGACGACGATGAGAAGGAGCGGTTCATCCGCGACCTCGCCGCCGGCCAGACCTTCATCAACGGCATGGTCGCCTCCTTCCCCGCCCTCCCGTTCGGCGGGGTGAAGGCCTCCGGCCACGGTCGCGAGCTCGCCGGTCACGGGATCCGGGAGTTCACCAACATCAAGACGGTCTGGGTGGGCTAGACGCCACGCTCACGGGACGAGGCCGCCGCGCACGGGCACCAGCCCGGCCGGCGGCCCGTTCTCGACCAGCCGCAGGATCGCTTCGACGTCGAGGTGCTCCTCGACCGCGTCGGCGAGGGCCTCGAGCCGCGCCTCCCGGGCCGCGGGGAACGACACCTCGGCGCCGGAGTCGGCCGCCCTGCCCAGCAGCCCGGCCACCTCGCGCAACCAGGCCCGGCGGAACGCGTCGCCCTCGAACGCGCCGTGCCACATCGTGCCGAAGACCCCGCCGCGCCGGGCACCGCCGGCGAACGGCTCGTCACCGCGGACCTCGATCCGCCCGTGGTGGATCTCGTAGCCGCTCACCTCCACGCCGAGCGCCTCCCCGCGCGGCAGCCCCAGCTGCTTGTCGGCGCCGAAGCGGGTCACGACGTCGAGCAGGCCGAGCCCGTCGGCCGCGGTGCCGGGCTCCGCCTCCACCCCGTCGGGGTCGAGGAGCGAGGCCCCGAGCATCTGGAAGCCGCCGCAGATGCCCAGCACGACGCCGCCCCGGCCGGCGTGGGCGCGGATCGCGTCGGCGAGGCCGTGCGCGCGCAGCCAGGCGAGGTCCGCCAGGGTCGCCCGGGAGCCGGGCAGCACCACGACGTCGGCCGCCGCGAGGTCACGGGGATGGTCGACGAAGCTCACCCGGAGCCGCGGCTCCAGGCACAGCGCGTCGACGTCGGTGAAGTTGCTGACGCGCGGCAGGACCACGACGGCGACCCGGAGCGGCTCGCGGCTGTCCGGGTCGTCGCGGACCCGGTCACGCAGGGCGAGCGAGTCCTCCGAGTCCAGCCACAGGCCCGGGAGCCAGGGAACGACGCCGAGCACGGGCCGGCCGGTGACCTGCTCGAGCGTCGCGAGCCCCGGCCGCAGCAGGCCGAGGTCCCCGCGGAACTTGTTGACCACGAGGCCGGCGACGAGCGCCTGGTCGTCGGCGTCCAGCAGGGCCAGCGTCCCGTGCATCGCTGCGAAGACCCCGCCGCGGTCGATGTCCCCCACGAGTAGCGTCGGGATCACCCCGTGCTGCGCCAGGCCCATGTTGACGAAGTCGTGGGCGCGCAGGTTGACCTCCGCGGGGCTGCCTGCGCCCTCGCAGACGACGACGTCGTAGCGGACCGCGAGCTCGTCGTACGCCGTGAGCGCGGCGCGCGCGAGGGTGGCCCGGCCGTCGGCGAAGGACGCCGCCTCCAACGTGCCCGCGGGGCGGCCCCGCACCACCACGTGGCTGCGCTGGTCACTGCCCGGCTTGAGCAGCACCGGGTTCATCGCGGACTCCGGCTCGGCCCGCGCGGCCAGGGCCTGCACCCACTGGGCGCGGCCGATCTCGGCGCCGTCCGCGGTCACCATCGAGTTGTTCGACATGTTCTGCGCCTTGAACGGCGCCACCCGCAGCCCACGCCTGGCCAGCGCACGGCACAGGCCGGTGACGATGACGGTCTTGCCGGCGTCGGACGTGGTGCCGGCGACCAGGATGCTGCCCACGTGGGTCAGGCAAGCAGGTCGGCCAGCAGCCGCTCCACCCGGCCCCTGATCTCGTCGCGGATCGGACGCACCGCGTCGATGCCCTGGCCGGCCGGGTCGTCGAGCACCCAGTCCTCGTAGCGCTTGCCCGGGTAGATCGGGCAGGTGTCGCCGCACCCCATCGTGATGACCACGTCGGACTCCTGCACGGCGGAGCCGCTGAGCAGCTTGGGGGCCTCGCCGGCGATGTCGATGCCCTCCTCGGCCATCGCCTGGACCGCGACGGGGTTGACCTGGTCGGCCGGCTGCGAGCCGGCCGAGAGGACGGTCACCCGGTCACCGGCGAGGTGGGAGAGGTAGCCCGCGGCCATCTGGGAGCGGCCGGCGTTGTGCACGCAGACGAACAGGACGGTCGGCGTGCGGCTCATGCGGAGACCTCCGGGTAGTAGCGACGCCGGGCCCACAGCGCGACGTACACGAGGCCGACGAGGACGGGCACCTCGATGAGCGGTCCGACCACTCCGGCCAGGGCCTGCCCGCTGGTCACCCCGAACACGCCGATGGCGACGGCGATCGCCAGCTCGAAATTGTTGCCGGCCGCGGTGAACGCGAGGGTCGTGGTGCGCTCGTAGGACATCCGGAGCCGGTGGCCGAGCGCGAAGGAGCCCGCCCACATGAGCGCGAAGTACGCGAGCAGCGGGAGCGCGATCCGCGCGACGTCGAGGGGCCGGTCCACGATGGTGTCGCCCTGCAGCGCGAAGAGGATGACCACGGTGAACAGCAGCCCGTAGAGCGCGGCAGGACCGATGCGGGGAAGCAGCGTCGACTCGTACCACTCGCGGCCGCGGGCGCGCTCCCCCAGCCGGCGGGTGAGGAAGCCGGCGAGTAGCGGGATCCCGAGGAAGACCAGCACGCTGCGGGCGATCTCCCACACCGACACGTCGAGCGTGGACTGCGGGAGCCCGAGCCAGCCGGGCAGCAGCTCGAGGTAGAACCAGCCGAGCAGGGCGAACGCGACGATCTGGAAGACGGCGTTGAGCGCCACCAGGATGGCGGCCGCCTCGCGGTCCCCGCAGGCGAGGTCGTTCCAGATCAGCACCATCGCGATGCAGCGGGCCAGCCCGACGATGATCAGGCCGGTCCGGTACTCCGGCAGGTCGGGCAGCAGCAGCCAGGCCAGCGCGAACATCAGCGCAGGCCCCAGCACCCAGTTGAGCAGGATCGAGGAGACCAGCAGCCTCCGGTCCCCGGTCACGTGGCCGAGCTCGTCGTAGCGGACCTTGGCCAGGACGGGGTACATCATCACCAGCAGGCCGATCGCGATCGGCAGGGAGACCGACCCGACCTCGACCTTCGAGAGCGCGTCGTCCAGTCCCGGGACGAGCCGGCCCAGCACCAGGCCCAGCACCATCGCCGCACCGATCCACAGCGGCAGGAACCGGTCGAGCGTGGACAGCCGGTGCAGGACGTCGCGCTCCGCCTCCGGGGTCGGGCCTGCGTGCAGCGGGGCGCTCATCAGCAGGTGCTCCGGGCGGTGCCGCCGACGGCGTCGAACAGGGACACCAGCGCCGCCATCGCCTCGGGACGGGCCTGGTAGTAGACCCAGACCCCCCGCTTCTCGCGGTCGAGCAGACCGGCGGCGTGCAGCACCTTCAGGTGGTGGCTGATGGTCGGCTGGGAGAGCTCGAAGGCGTCGTTGAGGTCGCAGACGCACGCCTCGCCGCCCTCATGGGAGAGCACCATCGACAGCAGCCGCAGCCGCACCGGGTCGGCGAGCGCCTTGAGCAGCGGGGCCACCTGGGTGGCGTCCTGCTCGCTCATCGGCTCGCGCGCCAGCGGGGTGCAGCACGCGAGGGCGTCGGCCACCTCGGGGCGCGCAGAAGAAATAGTCACGCATCTATATTGACGCATGTCGATGTCTATGGCAACCTCGGTGGGACATAGATCAATGTCAATGTCTCCTACGAGGAAGGTCACCATGAACCGCATCCAGCTCGCCCTCAACGTCGACGACGTCGAGACCGCCGTGGACTTCTACAGCAAGCTGTTCGACGCCGAGCCGGCCAAGCGCCGGCCCGGCTACGCCAACTTCGCCCTGACCGAGCCGCCACTGAAGCTGGTGCTCATCGAGAACCCGGGCCAGGGCGGATCCCTGAACCACCTCGGCATCGAGGTCGAGGACACCGACGCGGTGGACGCCCGGCAGGCCCGGCTGGCCGAGGTCGGTCTCGCCTCGGTGGACGAGCGCGACGTCACCTGCTGCTACGCCAAGCAGGACAAGTTCTGGGTCGAGGGCACCCCGAACGGCGAGCGCTGGGAGGTCTACACCGTGCTCGAGGACAGCGCCACGTTCGCCGCTCCCACGCAGGCCTCGAGCGGGTGCTGCGGCACGGACGCCGCCCCGGCCGAGCCGGGGACGGTGTGCTGCGCCTGACGCGCACCAACCGATCTGCACGACACCGAATCAACGAACCACAGGAGGAACGCCATGTTGAACTCTCTGAGCGTGATGGCCGCGCACGACCGCTCCACCGAGATGCACAGGGCCGCGGCGCGCCGGCGCCTGGCCCGGCTCGCCGCATGCTGCAGGTCGACTCGGCTCTCGGGCCTGGTCGGTCGCCTGCGCATCGAGGCGGCTCACCGTCGCGCGCAGCGCACGCAGGTCCTCCCCGGAGCGGTGTGCTGCGCCTGACCTGGCAAGATCGGGCCCCATGGACGAGGAGCACGTGGCGAGCGACTTCGGCGGTGGAGCCTTCACCGACTACCTGGGCGTGAAGTTCGAGGAGGTCACCGGCGACCGCGTCGTGGCGACGTGGGAGGCCGGGCCGCCGTTGCACCAGCCCTACGGGATCGTCCACGGGGGCGCGCACTGCGGGGTCGTGGAGACGCTGGCGAGCATCGGGGCCGGGGTCTGGCTCGGCGAGCGGGGCAAGGTGGTGGGCGTCAACAACTCCACCGACTTCTACCGGGCGGTGCGCGAGGGGACGCTGCGGTCCACGGCGACGCCGATCCACCGCGGCCGCTCGCAGCAGGTGTGGCTGGTCGAGACGCTCGACGCGGACGGGCGCATGGTCTCGCGCGGTCAGGTCCGGCTGCAGAACCTGACCGACCAGCCGGGGAGCAGCTAGACCGCGAGCTCGCGCTGGTCGACGCCGGCGGCCTGGTCCGTCGGCTCGTCCGTGCTCGAGCGCTGCGCCGGGAAGACCTTGACGTACGGCGACAGCAGCGCGGCCAGGCCCTCGTTGGCGATGCGGCGCTCGTAGTCACGTTGCTGGTCGGCCTGCTCCGCGATCACGGTGGGGCGGGCTTCGTTCCAGCAGTCCGCGTGGAAGCGGTTGTCGCCGTCGCCGACGACAGCCTGGTGCTCCTTGATGGGATTGCGGCAGTGAACGCAACGGGGACGTTCCACGACAGTCGGCCTTTCGTCGCACCGGGCCCCAGCTCGACGTTGCCTCCCTGGCGTCGCGCTGGTCCGATGGTCATCACCTGTGGACGGTGCGGCCCCGCCGGATCGATTTCTCGATCGCTGTGTCCACCTGACCCGCTCAGGATAGGGCGATCCGGACGAGTCGCACCAGGTTTTGCCTGTCAAAATTTCGACTCGCCGTGGACCGGCTCGCGCTCCGTCGGCTGCACCTCACGGCGTACGTCGTCCAGCGTCAGCCGCTGCCCACGACGGGCCGCCCACGTCGTCACCGCCAGGGCCGCGGCGCCCCACAGCGCCACCACCGCGGCGTCCGCCCACGGCGAGCCCAGCCGGCCCCCGAGAGTGAGGTGGGCCAGTCCCTCCGCCGCGCGCGGCACCGGCAGCACGGCGTGCAGGGCCCGCAGCGCCGCCGGAGCGGTGTCGATCGGCACCAGCCCGCCGAGGGCGACGGCCTGCAGCGCCGTGAACGCGATCGTCGCGATCCAGCCCCGCCGGGCGCCCAGCACCGCGACGAACGCCTGCGTGACCGCGGCGAACCCGGCGACGCTCACCAGCAGCAAGGCGACGAGCCCGACCGGCGCGGCGAACCGGGCGCCCAGGGCGACCGCACCCAGGACGAGCAGGACGGCCTGGAGGGTCCCCATCATGACCGCCGGCGCCCAGCCCGCCACCGCGAGCCGCCACGGCGCCGCGGCGGCACGCCCGGCCGTCGCCGGCAGGCCGCGGCGCACCAGGTAGGTGACGAAGGCGCCGAGCCAGAGGCCGAGCGCGAGCACGGCAGGTGCGAGCAGCGTCGAGCCGTCCCGGGTCGGGTGCAGGGTCGCGGCCCGGGTAGCGACCGGGTCGGCGACCACCTTCGCCGCGGCCGGGTCGGCGGCGGGGATGTCGTCGGCGCCCCGGGCCAGGCCGCCGGCGAGCGTGCGCGAGCCGGACCCCAGCCGCGTCGAGCCGTCGCCCAGCCGGGCCGAGCCCGCGGCCAGCCGGGTCGCCCCCGAGCGGGCGTCGCCGGCACCGCCGGCCAGCTCTTCCGCGCCCGTGGCGAGGCGACCGGTGCCGGACGCGAGCCGGTCCGCCCCACGGGCGGCGTCCCGGGCACCCGCGGCAAGCTCGTCGGTCCCGGCGCTCAGTCTCGCGGCGCCGCGGGCGACGTCGTGCACCCCTCCGGCCAGTCGGGGCGCCGCATCGGCCAGCCGGCGTGTGCCGGACTCGACCCGGCGGGCGCCGGAGCGAAGCCGGTCGGCGTTCTCGCCGCGGGGGCCGGCGGCCTGGAGGGTGGCGGCGCACAGCTTCGGCTCCGCCGCCGCGACCACGGGATCTCTCAGGCAGGCATCCTTCCAGGCCACGACGACCTCGGCGTAGGCCGCGGTCCCGTCGGCGACCTGTGCGGCTCCGTCGGCGAGCCGGTCGGTCTGCCGGGGCAGCGGGTCGGTGCGTCGGTCGAGCTCGGCGAGGCCTCCCGCGAGCCGGCCGGCACCGGCGTCCAGGCGGCCGGCACCGGACGCGAGCCGGTCGAGCCCGTCGGAGAGCCGGCGTCCCCCGGCGGCCAGCCGGTCGGCGCCGGTGGCCAGCTGCGACGCACCTGCCGACAGGTCGCCCAGCCCGCCGGCGAGGCGGCCGGCACCGCTGTCGAGCTCGCGTGCCCCCGCGGCGACCTTCCCGGCGCC
>JBQCEF010000289.1:0-4669 GCA_051960495.1 Nocardioides sp.
CAGGAGATGCTGCTCGGCATCGGCGGCGTCCGGGCGCTGCGCGCCTACACCCGGATCACCGGAGCCCCCCCCCCCCAGGTCTTACACACCAACCAGGGCCACGCCGGCTTACTGGGGCGCGAGCGGATACGCGAGCTCACCGAGGACCAGGGCAAGCAGAACCTGGACTTCGACGCCGCCCTGGAGGTCTCCCGCGCCGGGACCGTGTTCACCACCCACACGCCGGTCCCCGCCGGCATCGACCGCTTCCCGCGCGAGCTCGTCGAGCAGTACTTCGGCGGCGAGAACCTGTGCCACGGGGTCCCGGTCGAGCGGATCCTCGAGCTCGGCACGGAGGACTACCCCGACGGCGACCCGTCGGTCTTCAACATGGCGGTGATGGGCTTCCGCCTGGCCCAGCGCGCCAACGGTGTCTCCCAGCTGCACGGTCACGTCAGCCGCGACATGTTCGGCGGCCTGTGGCCGGAGTTCGACTCCGACGAGCGCCCGATCATCTCGATCACGAACGGCGTGCACGCCCCGACGTGGGTCGCCCGCGAGATCTACTCGCTCGCGCGCAACTACGGCGTGCGGCCGGGCCCCGGGCCCGACGCGGACAACCCCGAGATGGTCTTCGACGTGGTCGACAAGGTGTCGGGCCCGGACATCTGGTCCACCAAGCGCGTGCTGCGCCAGCGACTCGTCGAGGACGCCCGCAAGCGCCTCGCGCGGTCGTGGCGCCAGCGCGGCGCGGCTCCGGCCGAGCTGACCTGGATCGAGTCTGCGCTCGACCCCGACGTGCTGACGATCGGGTTCGCGCGCCGGGTGCCGTCGTACAAGCGGCTCACGCTGATGCTCAGCGACCCCGAGCGGCTCAAGCGGATCCTGCTCCACCCCGAGCGGCCGGTCCAGCTGGTCATCGCCGGCAAGGCCCACCCCGCCGACGAGGGCGGCAAGAAGCTGATCCAGGACATCGTCCGCTTCGCCGACGACCCCGAGGTGCGGCACCGCATCGTGTTCCTGCCCAACTACGACATCGCGATGGCGCAGCCGCTCTACCCCGGCTGCGACGTGTGGCTGAACAACCCGTTGCGTCCCTACGAGGCCTGCGGCACCTCCGGCATGAAGGCCGCGCTCAACGGTGGCCTGAACCTGTCGATCCTCGACGGCTGGTGGGACGAGTGGTACGACGGCAACAACGGCTGGGCGATCCCGTCGGCGGACGGCATCGACGACCCGGACCGACGTGACGACATCGAGGCAGCCGCGCTCTACGACCTGATCGAGAACGAGGTCGCCCCGCGGTTCTACGACCACGACGAGGAGGGGGTGCCCTACCGCTGGATCGAGATGGTGCGGCACACCCTGAAGTCGCTCGGCCCGAAGGTGCTTGCCGACCGCATGGTCCGCGACTACGTCGAGAAGCTCTACACCCCGGCCGCGGTCAGCTCGCGTGACCTCAACGGCGACTACGCCGGCGCGCAGGAGCTCGCCGCGTGGAAGCACCGCGTCCGCGCGGCCTGGGGCGAGGTCTCCATCGACCACGTGGAGTCCTCCGGCGTCGCCGACGCCCCCGCTGTCGGCGAGAGCATCGAGGTGCGGGTCTTCGCCTCGCTCGGCGAGCTGAGCCCCGACGACGTGGACGTGCAGGTGCTGCACGGCCGGATCACCGACAACGACAACCTGGTCGCCACGACGGCCGAGTCCCTGGCCCTCGCCGAGACGTACGAGGGCGGGCGCTACCGGTTCGACGGCAAGGTGTCGCTGGACTCGACCGGCGCGTTCGGCTACACCGCCCGGATCCTGCCGAAGAACCGGCACCTCGCGGGGCCGGCCGAGCTCGGCTGCGTCACGCTGCCGCCCGCCTGACCCCGGACCCGCCGGGACCATCCACCTGCGGTCCCGGCGGGCTCGGTCAGGCCTGGCGCAGCACGATGACCGAGCGCGGCTCGATGTCGATGACCTGGCCGGCCTCGACCTGCTCGCCGACCGGGTGCAGCGAGTCGGTGCTCAGCACCACCTCGCCGGCGTGCACCCACTCGTTCTCGGGGAGCACCGCCTTGCCCGGGTCGGGGTGCGCGTTGAACCACATCAGGAACGACGCGTCGCTCAGCCGCTCGCCGCGGGGACCCGGCGCGCGCAGCGGGTCGCCTGAGACGAACATCCCGAAGGTGTGCAGGCTGTCGTCGAACCAGTCGGCCGCGGTCATCTCGCGTCCCTCGGGGTGGATCCAGGCCAGGTCCTTGGGGCCGCCCTCGACGGTGGGCCGGCCCTCGAGGAAGTGCCGCTGGCGCAGGGCGGGGTGGACCCGCCGGAGCCGCAACGCCGCCTTGGTGACCTCGTAGACGTCGAGCCACGCGTCGTCGGGACGCCAGTCGACCCACGACATCTCGTTGTCCTGGCTGTAGGCGTTGTTGTTGCCCCGCTGGGTCCGGCCGCGTTCGTCGCCGGCGGTGATCATCGGGACGCCCGTCGACAGGCAGAGCGTGATCATCAGGTTCTTCGCCTGCTTGCGGCGCAGGGCGATGATCTCGGGGTCGGAGGTCTCGCCCTCGACCCCGCAGTTCCAGGAGCGGTTGCTGTCGGAGCCGTCGCGGTTGTCCTCGCCGTTGGCTTCGTTGTGCTTGTGGTTGTAGGACACCAGGTCGCGCAGCGTGAAGCCGTCGTGGGCGGTGACGAAGTTGACCGAGGCGTACGGCGACCTCCCGTCGTCGGCGTAGAGGTCGCTCGAGCCGGCGAGCCGTGACGCCACGTAGCGGATGCCGCCGGACTGCGTGCGCCAGAAGTCGCGGATCGTGTCGCGGTACTTGTCGTTCCACTCCACCCACGGCGGCGGGAAGTGGCCCACCTGGTAGCCGTCCATGCTGGCGTCCCACGGCTCGGCGATCAGCTTCACGTGCCGCAGGATCGGGTCCTGGCTGATCGTGGTCAGGAAGTGGCCGCGCAGGTCCACGGCGTTGCCGCTGCGGGTCAGTGCCGGCGTCAGGTCGAAGCGGAAGCCGTCGACGTGCATCTCGGTCACCCAGTAGCGCAGCGAGTCGAGGATCATCCGCAGCACCGGTGGCTGGGACACGTCGACGGTGTTGCCGCAGCCGGTCACGTCGAAGTAGGCGTCGTGGTCCGGCGAGCTGCGCTTGTAGTAGCCGTGGTCGTCCAGGCCGCGGAAGCTCAGGTGCGGGCCGTCCGCGCCGCCCTCCGCGGTGTGGTTGTAGACGACGTCGAGCACGACCTCGAGCCCGGCGGCGTGCAGCGCCTTGACCATCGCCTTGAACTCGCGGACCTGCTCGCCGCGGTCGCCGCTGCTGGAGTAGCCGTTGTGCGGGGCGAAGTAGCCGATGGTGTTGTAGCCCCAGTAGTTCGTCATGTCGTTGCGAGCGAGGTGCGGCTCGGTGACGATCTGGTGCACCGGGAGGAGCTCGACGGTGGTGATGCCGAGGTCCTTGAGGTAGTCGACGACCGCGGGGGTGGTCAGTCCCGCGTAGGTCCCGCGCAGCTCCTCGGGGATGCGGTCGTGGAGCTGGGTGAACCCCTTGACGTGCAGCTCGTAGATGACGGTGTCGGTCCAGCTGGTGCGCGGGGGAGTGTCGTCGCCCCAGTCGAAGTCGTCGTGCACGACCACGGACTTCGGCAGGTAGGGCGCCGAGTCGCGCTCGTCCGGGGTCGCGGCCTTCTCGGCGCGGGTCGCCTCGTCGTCCCGAGCACCGGGGCGCACGTAGCCGTAGATGGCGTCGTGCTGCTGCACCTCCCCGGAGATGGCCAGCGCGTAGGGGTCCAGCAGCAGCTTGGCGGGGTTGAACCGCAGGCCCCAGGCGGGCTCCCACGGGCCGTCCGCGCGGAACCCGTAGCGCTGGCCGACCGGGATGCCCGGTATCGCGCCGTGCCAGATGCCCAGCGTGTGCTCGGTGAGCCGGAAGCGCCGCTCGACCTCCCCGTCGGCGGTGTCGTCGAACAGGCAGACGTCGACGCTCCACGCCTCCGGTGCGTAGACCGCGAAGTTCGTGGACTCCTCGCTCCACGTCGCCCCGAGCGGGTGGTGCTCTCCCGGCCAGACGGGTGCGGCGCTGTCGGAGTCCATGCGGGCCATTGTGCCCAACGCCACGACGGAGTGATGCACGACGGGGCACTAGGGTGCCGATGTCAGCGCGAGGACCAGGCATGAGGAGACGATGTGGGCGAGTACGTACGGCTCGAGGTCGAGAACGGCGTCGGCACGATCCGGATCGACCGACCGAAGATGAACGCCCTCGACGTGCAGGTCCAGGAGGAGATCCGGGCCGCGGCGACCGAGGCCGCCGAGCGTGACGACGTACGAGCCGTCGTGCTGTACGGCGGCGACCGGGTGTTCGCGGCAGGCGCGGACATCAAGGAGATGGCCGAGATGTCCTACACCGACATGGTCAAGCGCTCCTCGGGCCTGACCTCGGCCTTCAGCTCCGTGGCCCGGATTCCCAAGCCGGTCGTCGCTGCCGTCACCGGCTACGCCCTCGGCGGGGGCTGTGAACTCGCGATGTGCGCGGATGTCCGCTTCGCCGCCGACGATGCGGTGCTTGGCCAACCGGAGATCCTGCTCGGCATCATTCCCGGTGCCGGCGGCACTCAGCGGCTGTCGCGGCTGGTCGGTCCGTCGAAGGCGAAGGACCTGATCTTCACCGGTCGGTTCGTCGGCGCCGAGGAAGCGCACCGGATCGGA
>JBQCEF010000290.1:0-2082 GCA_051960495.1 Nocardioides sp.
TGCCGCACACCACCACCACGGTGCCGTTAGAATCGTGTGCAGTGCGCCGGGCCGCGGCAGCCCCGGGTCCCAAAATCAGCCGCTGCGAGCGGCCACGCGCCGTGAGGCGCTCCCGGTCCGGCGCACCACTCTTTCTCAGCCGGCGGCGATCCGGCCCGCCAGCGCGGCGTTCGCCCGCACCAGCGCGACGTTGGTCGCCAGGCTCGCGCCCTCGGTCCGCTCGTGGAACCAGCCGAGCAGGAACGGCGTCACGTCCTTGCCGCGGATGCCCCGCTCGTGCAGCTGGGCCAGCCCCGTCTCCAGGGTGGCGTCGTGCAGGGCACGGTCCATCTCGTCCGCCTCCGCGACCGGGTTGGCGACCACCAGTCCCTGGCGCAGCCCGAGCAGGTCGCGGTGCGCCATCACGGCCCGCACCTGCGCGGGGACGTCCACCCGCCACGGGACCGGCAGGCCGGTGTCGCGCACGTAGAACCCCGGGAACGCGTCGCAGCCGTAGCCGAGCACCGGGACGGAGAGCGACTCCAGCCGCTCCAGCGTCGCGGCGACGTCGAGGACCGACTTCACGCCGGCGCAGACCACCGTCACCGGCACGGCGGCCAGGGCGCCGAGGTCGGCCGACTCGTCGAAGCTGTCCCCCGCCCCGCGGTGGACCCCGCCCAGGCCCCCGGTCGCGAAGACCCGGATGCCGGCGAGGTGCGCGAGGTACGACGTGGCCGCGACCGTCGTGGCGCCGCTCGCCTTCCTCGCCAGGAGCACCGCCAGGTCACGGGTGCTGGCCTTCACGACCGCGGGGTCCTCGGCGACCCGGACCAGCCCGTCGTCGTCGAGCCCGATCCGCACCTCCCCGTCGAGCACGGCGATCGTCGCGGGCACGGCGCCGGACCGCCGTACCTCCTGCTCGACCTCGCGGGCAGTGGCCGCCGCCGACTCGGTGGGCAGGCCGTGGCTGATCAACGTGGACTCGAGCGCCACGACGCCGGTCGCTGATGCAATAGCGTCGGACACCTCCGCGGAGACGCGGAGCGGGAGCGTGGTCACCCGTGGCATTCTGCCGAAGACCGTCTCCGGGTGCGGGAGGATCACGGCGTGGTGCACGACGACGCGGACCAGGCGGCGCCGGCCGTCCGGGTGGCGTGCCTCGGCGACGTGATGCTCGACGTGATCGTGGAGGCGCCGGAGGGGCTCGTCGCCGACGACGACACCCCGGCCACGATCACGTTCGCCGCCGGTGGGCAGGCGGCCAACGTGGCGGCCTGGGTGGTCACGCTCGGCGGCCGGGCGCGGGTGTTCGGGCCGCACTCCGACCACGGCCGGGCCGGCCTGGTCACCGATGCCCTGCAGGGCCGTGGCGTCGAGGTGGTCGGCCCCCACGTCGCGCAGCCCGGCACGGTCGTCTCGCTGGTGACGTCGGGGACCCGGTCGCTGGCCTCGGACCCGGGCGATGCCAGCTGGCTCGACCACGTCACGCCCGGGACGTGGGTGGAGGACGTCGACTGGTTGATGGTGTCCGGCTACGCGCTGCTCCGCTCGACCAGACCCGAAGCGATCGTCGCGACCGTCGAGGCGGCACGCCGCGGCGGCGCCCGGGTCGCGGTCGACCTCGCGTCCGCGGCGATGATCGAGCACTACGGCCCGGCGCGCTTCGCCGAGCTGTGGCAGTCCCTGGCGCCCGCGGTCGTCTTCGCCAACGACGCGGAGTGGAGGGCGACCCAGCACGGCCGGGACGCCGGGCCGCCCGGCTTCGGCACCGGCGGCCGCACCGTGCTCGTGCTCAAGCACGGCCCGGCGGGAGCGAGCTTCGTCATCGACGGGGTCAGCGACGACCGGAAGGCGCTGCCCGGTCCCGTCGTGGACACGACCGGCGCGGGCGACGCGCTGACTGCGGGCTACCTCGTCGGCGGGGCGGACCTGGCGATGGCCACCGCCGCGGCCTGCGTGGCGCAGGTCGGCGCCCAGCCGGAGAAGCTGGCGTGAGCGGCCTCGCGGTGCGCGGCGTCCGGATCCCCGACGACGAGCTCGGCTGGCGGTTCAGCCGGTCGGGCGGCCCCGGCGGTCAGTCGGTCAACACCGCCGACTCCCGGG
>JBQCEF010000291.1:0-4735 GCA_051960495.1 Nocardioides sp.
CTGGTGGTCGAGAACAGCCGCAGGACCGTGCTCGCCTACCTGGGATCTCCCGATTATTTCGATGAGCGCCGCGAAGGCCGGGTCGATATGGTGCGCGCGGTGCGCTCGCCCGGCTCGGCGCTGAAGCCGTTCATCTACGCGATGGCGTTCGACCGGCTGATCATCCACCCTCAGACCGTGCTCGACGACCGGCCCCGACATTTCGGCGATTACGCGCCGAGCGATTTCGACGGCCGCTTTCTCGGTGAGGTCAGCGCCGCCGAGGCGTTCGTCGGCAGCCACTTCACCAGCACGTCGAGGTCGACCGCGGCGAGCAGGTAGGTCGCCAGCGGCTCGAGCAGGAACGTCACCGCGACCGCGATCAGGATCGCCGCGACCTGGTTGCGGATCAGCGTGCCCACACCGATCCCGAACAGCGTCCAGAGGCCGACCGCCAGCACGGCCAGCGCGACGCTGGACCACAGCCCGTCGGCGCCGTAGCCGAGGTCGTGGCCGCGGATCGCGATCGTGATCCCGCCCGCGACCAGGGCCACCAGCAGGCCGACGAGGGCATAACCGATGCCGACGAGCAGGTTGGCGGCCATCTTGGCGGCGACCACGCGGGAGCGTCGCGGCGTGACCAGGAAGGTCGGCGTGACGGTCTGGTAGCGGTACTCCCCGGTCATCGCGGTGATGCCGAGGACCAGCGCGAAGACGTAGGTGCCGCTGAACAGGCTGCCGGCGTAGACCGTGCGGATCGCCGAGGCGGCGTCGAGGCCGGGCTGGGCGGGCGTCCCGGGTCCCGGCGGCGTGCCGGCCGTGGCCGCCACCGCGACGGCCTGGACGGCGGTCATGAACACCGCGCCGATCAGCATCCCCCACCACAGCCGGGTGGAGCTGACCTTGCGCAGCTCGGACCGGATCAGTGCGAGGTTCATGCGGCGCTCTCCTCACCGGTCATGGCGAGGAAGACCCGTTCGAGGTCGCTCGGCTCGGGGGTGAGCTCGTGGAGCTCGACGGCGGCCTCGTGCGCGGCGTGGCCGACCTGCTCCGCCGTACTCCCCTGCACCCGCAGCAGCCCCTCGGGCAGGTCCTCGACGGTCAGCCCCGGCAGCGCATCGCGCAGGGCCTCGGGCGTCGGCGTCCGCACCAGCACGTTGGCCGGGCCGCTGTCGATGTCCGCGAGCGGACCCTGGCGGACCAGCCGGCCACGCGTGATCACCACGACGTCGTCGACGGTCTGCTCGACCTCGCTGAGCACGTGGCTGGACACCAGCACGGTGCGCCCCTCGGCGGCCAGCGCCCGCAGGAACCCGCGCAGCCACGCGATCCCGGCGGGGTCCAGGCCGTTGGCGGGCTCGTCGAGCAGGAGCACGGCGGGGTCGCCGAGCAGCGCCTGGGCGAGCGCGAGCCGCTGCCGCATGCCGAGCGAGAAGCCGCCGACCCTTCGGTCCGCGGCCTCGGTCAGGCCGACCTGCGCGAGCAGGGCGTCGCAACGGTCGAGCGGGACGCGCGCCGCGAGGGCCATCACCTGCAGGTGCGCCCGGGCCGTCCGGCCGGGGTGGAAGCTCGAGGCCTCCAGCGCCGCGCCCACGGCCCGGACCGGGTCGGGCAGGTCGCGGTAGGGCCGCCCGTCGATCGTGGCGGTGCCGGCGTCGGGGGTGACCAGGCCGAGCAGGCAGCGCAGCGTGGTCGTCTTGCCCGACCCGTTGGGCCCGAGGAACCCGGTCACGACGCCGGGGCGGACCGAGAAGCTCAGGTCCGCAAGCGCGCGGGTCGTGCCGAACGTCTTGGTGAGCCCCTCGACGTCGATGCGGTGTCCCTGCATCACAGCCGCCGGACGAACAGGTGCGCGGCGAGGTCGGCCTCGATCTCGGCGGTCTCGCCGCCGGAGCCGATCAGCACGCCACCCTCGGCGCCCGGCCCGGCCGTGATCACCTTGTCTGGAAGGGCCCCGACGCGGCGCAGCGCGGCCATCACCGGCTCGTCCTTCTGCACCTCCTCGCTGATCCGGCGGATCATCACCCGGATCTCGCCGCCGTCGGCCACCTGGTCCAGCGGCTCGGCGTTCTCCATGAAGTCCTCGCCCTCGGGCGCCTCGCCGAGCTCCTCGAGCCCGGGGATCGGGTTGCCGTAGGGCGAGACGGTCGGGTGGTCGAGCAGCTCGACGAGCCGGCGCTCGACGGTCTCCGACATCACGTGCTCCCAGCGGCACGCCTCCGCGTGGACGAGCTCCCAGTCGAGCCCGATCACGTCGGTCAGCAGCCGCTCGGCGAGCCGGTGCTTGCGCATCACGCGGGTGGCCAGCTGCGTGCCCGCATCGGTCAGCTGCAGGTGCCGGTCGCCCTCGACGGTGAGCAGCCCGTCGCGCTCCATCCGGGCGACGGTCTGGCTGACCGTGGGGCCGCTCTGGTGAAGCCGCTCGGCGATCCGGGCACGCAGCGGCACGATGCCCTCCTCGACCAGCTCATAGATGGTCCGCAGGTACATCTCCGTGGTGTCGATGAGGTCGCTCATGCGAGACCTCCACGTCGGTGCGAGCAGCTTCGTGGGGTGTTCACGCTGGTCATTGTTCCTCACGTGACCAGCGGGCTGGCACAGTGGACGCACGATGCCCCCGACGTCCCGGACGCCCTCGAGCCCCACGCACACAGTGATGTGGTTCCGCCGCGACCTGCGGCTGGGCGACAACCCGGCGCTCCTCGACGCCTGTGCCTCCGACGGCGTGCTGCCGCTGTTCGTGCTCGACCCGGCGCTGTGGGGGCCGGCCGGACTCCCCCGGCGGGCGTACCTCGGCGCCTCCCTGCGCGCGCTCGACGCCTCGCTGCGCCAACGGGGGTCTCGGCTCACCGTGGTGCGCGGCGACCCGGTGCGCCAGGTGCTGCTCGCGGCGCAGGCGGTCGGCGCGAGCCGGGTGCACGTCGCGGCCGACTTCGGTCCGTACGGCGCGCGCCGGGACCAGGCCGTCGAGGACGCGCTCGCCGAGAAGGGCATCGAGCTGGTGCGGACCGGATCGCCCTACGCGGTGGCGCCGGGGAGGGTCACCAACGGGTCCGGCGATCCCTACAAGGTCTACACACCGTTCGCGAAGGCATGGGCCGACCACGGGTGGCGCGGCCCGGTCGACGCCCCCACCGGGGTCACCTGGCTGGAGGCCGACGGCGTCGACATCCCCGACCCGCGGGTGCCCGCGTCGCTAGAGCTGCCGGAGGCCGGGGAGCGCGCGGCCCTGAAGCGGTGGCGGTGCTACCTCGAGGACCACCTCGGGGACTACGACGCCGAGCGGGACCGGCCGGACCTGGACACCACCTCGCACATGTCGGTGCACCTCAAGTGGGGCGAGATCCATCCCCGGACGATGCTGGCCGACCTGGCCACGCGGCGCGGAGCCGGCGCCACGACGTACCGCAAGGAGCTGGCCTGGCGGGAGTTCTACGCCGACGTGCTGTTCGCGCAGCCGCGGACCGCGCGCGAGTACCTGCGGCCCGAGTTCGCTCGGATGGCGTACGACGAGCCGGGCGCGCAGCTCGACGCGTGGCGCGAGGGCCGCACCGGGTACCCGATCGTCGACGCCGGGATGCGGCAGCTGCGCGCCACCGGGTGGATGCACAACCGGGTGCGGATGATCGTCGCGTCGTTCCTGGTCAAGGACCTCCACGTGGAATGGCAGCACGGCGCCCGGCACTTCATGGCGCACCTCGTCGACGGCGACCTCGCCTCCAACCAGCACGGCTGGCAGTGGGTGGCGGGCTGCGGGACCGACGCGGCGCCGTACTTCCGGGTGTTCAACCCCACCACGCAGGGCGCCAAGTTCGACCCGGACGGCGCCTACGTGCGACGGTGGGTCCCCGAGCTGCGTGACGTCGACCGCCGCCACGTCCACGACCCCGCGTCCTCGCCGGACGGTGTCCCCGACGGCTACCCTGCGCCGATCGTGGACCACGCGGAGGAGCGCCGCGAGGCTCTGGACCGTTACGACCGCATCAAGAAGTGAGCCGATGGCAGAGCTGATCATCCCCACCCGCTACCGCGGCCCCGCCCGGTCGGGCAACGGCGGCTGGACCTCCGGCAGCCTCGCCGAGCACGTCCCCTCCACCGCCGACGTCCCCACCGTCGAGGTGACCCTGCGCCAGCCACCCCCGCTGGAGACCCCGCTGGCGGTGCGGGCCCTCGCCGCGGACGACCCGGCAAACGCGCGCGGGGTCGCGCTGACCGTCCTGCTCGCGGGCGACGTGCCGGTGGCCGAGGCCCGCGAGGTCGACGACGAGCTCAGCACGGTCGACGAGGTCGACACCGACGTCGCCGCCGAGGCGATGGGCCACTACGCCGGGCTGCGCACCCATCCCTTCCCCGGCTGCTTCGCCTGCGGAACCGACCGGGAGCAGGGCGACGGGCTGCGGATCTTCCCCGGCCCGGTCCCCGGCCGCCCGGACACGGTGGCCTCGCTGTGGGTCCCCGACGCCACGCTGGCCGTCTCGACCGACCTCGTCGACGAGGGCCTGGAGCGGGTCGGCACCGCGACCACGTGGGCGGCGCTGGACTGCGTCGGCGGCTGGTCGGAGGACCTCGAGGGCCGGCCCAGCGTGCTCGGCCGGATGACGGCCCGGATCGACGCGCTGCCGGTGGTGGGCGAGCCGCACGTCGTGGTCGGGCAGCGGCGCGGCGCGGACGGGCGCAAGACGTTCACCGCCAGCACGCTCTACGACTCCGACCACCGGGTGGTGGCGACCGCCGAGCACGTGTGGATCGCGGTCGA
>JBQCEF010000292.1:0-8860 GCA_051960495.1 Nocardioides sp.
GGCCGATTGCGTCCATATCGCCATCGCGCAGCCGCTCAACGGCGAACCCCGCAAGGTCGCGCAGGAGATCAAGCTGAGGGCGGGTGGCTTCGACGTTCGCGTTCTGCTCGGCCAGGATGGCATCCGCGCTCCGGGTGATGCCGGTGTAGAAGAGCATCAGCTCGCTCTGCAGCTCGCGATGCTTGCGGGGGTCCAGCCGGAGCTGGTCGACGCTCACTCGGTCGCCGGGGCCGAAGCGCAGGTCGCAGATGCCGCCGAAAGCCGCTGCGTACTGGTCCTGCTTCCCGATCGGCTTGCCGCACCGTTCGAGCTCGATCGTGCATGCACGCTCGGCCAGCTCGGCGGCGGAGACCTGCATCCCCTGGTAGGCAAAAAGCGCGTGCAGCAGGCCAACCGTCACGGCTGAGGAGGAGCCGAGTCCTGACCCGGCAGAGGGAATGTCCGCCAGGGTGGTGATCTCGACACCCTTCCTGACCCCGGCCATGTGCATGGCCTCACGAACGAGGTCGTGGCGAACGTCCTCGACGCGGCTGACGATCTCCTTCTGGGAGTAGTTGATGTAGACATCGTCGTCGAACCGCTGCTTGACGATCACGTAGACGTACTTGTCGATCGCCGCGTTGAGGGCGCGACCGCCGTGCTCGCGGTAGTACGACGGCAGATCGGTCCCCCCGCCGACCAGGCCGATCCGAAGGGGGGTCTGCGTGATGATCATGAGGCCGCACCGCCTTGCCACGAGAGCCGGGCGCGTTCGAGCGCCTCGGGGGTACCGATGTCCGCGAAGTAGGCACCACGGAGACTCACCGCGCGAGCCCGCCCCACCAGCGCCGGCATCAGGTGGTAGCCGATGTCGCGCGGCGACGGACCCTCTGCGAGCCCGAGGACTTCGGGACAGAATGCGTAGATGCCCGCGTTGGCCACGTCGCTGCGGGGACGGGCGGGCTTTTCCTCGAACCCCGTGACCAGACCGTCCTGCACCTCGACGATCCCGCATCGCTCTGGCTGCGCGGTTCGGAACACAGTGATAGTCGCGATCGCGTCCGCCTCGAGGTGCGCCGTGACGAGGTCGCGCAGGGGGAAGTCGGTCAGGTTGTCCGCGTTCATCACGAGGAACATCTCGTCGTGCTTGAGGAGGTGCCGGTTCGCCGCGAGGGTTCCCGCGCTCCCGAGGAGCTCAGGTTCGTGGACGGTCCGCACCCGCGGCGGCAGGCCGGCCCGCCGGGCGATGTGCGTCTCCACCTGTGCGTGCAGGTGGTGGGTGTTCACCAGCACTTCGTCGACCTCCACCGCCGCCAACGCATCCAACCAGATGTCGAGAAGGGTGCGGCCGCTCACCTCGACCAGGCACTTGGGAGTGGTATCGGTCAACGGCCTCAGCCGGGTACCCAGGCCTGCTGCAAGGAGTACGGCTCTCATCTCAGAACACCTGGGATGAGACGGCATTTGCGGGCATCCGAGACTGGCGAACGTACTGCGCGAGGAGGTGCATGCAGGCCTGGTGGGCGTCCTCCACGATTCCGTAGTTGGTGGACCGCACATGGATTGAGACAGTCGCCAGCTCCCGTGCAGGTGAACCCTTGAAGCCTGTGAGCCCGATGCTGTACATGCCGTGAGCCGATGCCCACTCCAGGGCCCGGATGATGTTCGGTGAGCGCCCGGAGGACGAGATCGCCACGAGTACGTCCCCTGGGCGAGCCTGGGACTGCAGCTGGAATTCGAACACCGACTCGTAGCCGATGTCATTGGCCACGGCGCTCAGCAGCTCGACGTTGGAACTGAGGCTGACGACCCTCGTGTGCAGGTCGGTCCCGGTCCGAACACCCTTCACGTGGTCGCACTGCAAATGGTTGGCGATCGAGGCCGAGCCGCCGTTGCCACACGCGAAGACGACCGCGTCGCGGTCGTAGGCGGCATTGAGCACCTTGGCCGCGGCGTCTATCTCGGCGACGTCGATGGTTGCCAAGGCACGGGTGATCTCGTCTGCGTAGTGCCGAGCGAAGATCTCGGCCGAGTCGTAGCGTTGCGCCGGGAACCGTGCTGCGGGCGAGGGGGCCGCCATGCGCGGAGCTGGTCCGCGGTGATCTCGCAGAATGATGTCCACGGCGGCGGCGAGGTCGGCGACCGACTCGACGTCGGGGTCGTCACTTGGGCCACCGACCAGTAGCGGGCGCGCACCGACCGCGCGAGCAAGGGCTACGTCCACGGCGCTGTCGCCGACTACCCAAGAGTTCGATAGGTCGAGGCCCAGCGCCTGTGCTGCAGCGACCGCCATGCCCGGGTTCGGCTTGCGGTCGGCGCTGGTTCTCGCAAACGCGTCGACGACGCCGTCGGGGTGGTATGGACAGAACAGCCATTTGTCGACGTGTGCGCCGGCTCCGGCCAGCTCTCGGACGATGTGGGCGTGTACGGCATCCACGTCCTCCAGGCCGTAGTAGCCGCGCGCGACACCGGCCTGGTTCGTCACCACCGCCACCGGGATACCAGCCGCGTTGAGGGCTGCGATCGCCTCGACGGAGCCGTCGATGAACTTCACGCGTTCGACGGAACCGACGTATCCAGCGTCCTCGATGATCGTGCCGTCCCGGTCCAGCAGGACGCCGCATCTGCTCGTGAGCACAGCCGGAAGCAACGTGGTCAAGCCTTGGTCAATTGCCATCCCTGGACTCCGCTCCTGAGCGGCGGCCGGACACCCGGCCGCCGTGTTTGCGACTGTGGAGATTCCATCGACCGTCGCCACCGTCCTGCCTCCCCACGCCCAGGTACTTCCCGGTCCCGGACGGGGCGAGCAGCGCCGCGGCCACGGCGAGGTCCAGCGTGTAGGTGGTGGCGCTTCCCGGGCCGGTTTCGGTGATCGAGGCGACCATGCAGTAAACGACCAGGAAGAGCGCGACGGCACGGTGTGGCCCACGCTCGTGAGTGGAGGCCATGATCAGCAGGACCAGCAGGATCGTTGCGAGGATAACGACGCCGACCAGCCCCTGATCGACGTACATGCCCAGCCAGGTGCTGTCGATGGCGAGCCCGTTAAAAGACTGGTTGGACAGCCCGGCCCCGAAGAGCTGCTCCATGCGCGGACGGGTGGAGTCCAGGATGGCCGACCACACCTCGGTCCGCCCGGTGAGCTGCCTGGCCTCGCGTACCGTCTGTCCGCGCATCGCCCACGCCGTCAGTCCTGACGCGAAGAACGACGCCAGTGCCACGAGGCCGATCACGCCGACGGCGGACAGACGGCGGGCCCGCACGTGCCCCACGAAGAGGCTGAGGGTGGCTACCGCAAGCCCGATCAGCGTGGCGAGGATCGCCGTCCTCGTGTGCGTCGCGACGATGACCGCACCGGCAACGGCGAGAGTGAACAGGGCGTTCCGACCGCTGATCACGTGGCACACCCACAGCACGAGAGTGGTGCCGAAGAGGATGGCTCCGAGGTGGGCGACCTGGGTCGGCCAGATCGGCCACAGAACGCTCGCCAGCCGACCCTCGAAGGAGAAGGCCAGGCCCGGTGCGACGAGCACTCCGGTGATCGTCATGGCGAGAGCTCCCCAGACAAGCCGGCGATGGACGCGAAGCAGGAGCATGTCCTGCCGGCCCCACCACGGAGACAACAGCCAGAGAACCGCGATGAAGAGGAGCAACCGGACTGCGCGATAGGTTGACCCGAAGGCGAAGTGGTTGTGGATGCTGACCATTAGCGCCAGCACGGCCAGCCCGGTCAGCAGGACAAGGAACAGGTTCCGGCGCAGGAGAACACGCCGGTTGAGGGCCAGCGCAAGCAGCAGCGCGAGTAGCAGCGAGCCCTGGGCCACCAGCTTTCCGCCGATGTCAGGGAGGGGGACCAGCATCCCTCCACCGGCGCCGAAGCCGATGGCGTTGACGAACAGGGCACCCCACGCTGCCACCAGCAGACCTGGTGCGGTTGGCCTGGTGCGCGCCCCCGAGGCCCACCGCTCGTACTGGAGCAGCAGCGCCGGGCCCGTCACGACGCTCATCACCGGCTGCTCGTACGGGTCGGCCACGGGGTCTCCAAAGGCGGCAGACCGAGGCTCTCGTCGGTTTGCTCTGCCTCCACCAGCAAGGCGAAAGGCAGGCGAAGTCCGGCGGCGCGAATGAGCTCACCGATCGTGCGCAGCCGTTCCGCGCTGGATCGGCCCGCAGTGACGAGCACGACCACCTCATCGACGAACGCGGCGAGGTGCTCGAAGCCCAGCGCAGGGTCCACCTCCACGAGCGCGAGCTCGACGTCGGCACGTGGTCTCGGGCTGCCCGCTGCAGCCGTCGCCGTCCCAGGTCGGGCTGTCGCCGCAGGGAACACCGCCGGCCCGTGCCACAGCGACGGCACCCGATCCGGTCGGTGGACTGTCGGACCACTGCCAACTTCCCCGTCATGCTGGTCATCCCCGTCCGTCAACAGACCCTTCAACGCCCCTGAAGTGCTCAGGTCGAAGACGACGACACTGAGTCCCTGTGCGTTGAGCCGGGCCACCAGGTGCTCCATCACAAGTTGTCCGGCCTCCGGGTTGTCTGCGATGGCGAGCGCGAGTCTGGTTGGCCGTGACTTGCGCGTCCTCGAGGGGCGCGCCACCTGCTGATCCAGCGCGTCGACGAGGAGATCGAGAGCCGTGGATGGATCCCTGTGCTTGCGTCGGAGCCGGTGGAACCGTTTTGGTCGGAGGCTGCCGACGCCGACTCGGACCGGAGCGCCGAGCGCCAGAGCGACCTCCTGGCGCAACCGGAGCCGGTCGGATAGGAGCGCTGCCGTAAGCACCAGACCGATGCCCACGGCGGTGCCGCCGATGAGGCCCGAGATCATTGCAAGCAGGAGCGGCCTCACCCGAGAGGGTTGTGGCTTGCTGGCCGCGGGGTCGAGGACGTAGCTTGCGTCGATGATCGAGTTGGTCTTCAACGTCGCGTCGTTGATGGAGCGCTGAATGCTCTCGATCTCGTTGGTGACCTGTACCCGTCGGTTGACGAGAGCCGAGGCCCGCTCGTAGTCAGCCGAGGTGTTCGCGTCGAGCTCGGAATACTCTCTCCTCAGGTCAGCCGCCTCCGCGCGCAGCGCCCCGAGGCGTTTCTCATATCCACGGTTGAGTGCTTCGAGCTGTGACCGGAGCTGGGACGCCCGGAAGGACAGGTAGGCAGCGCTGGTCGCCCGTGTCCGTTTGACAGCGGTTGCGTTGTCAGGTCCGGTCACCTCGAGGACGAGTACGTCGGTGGTCACCGCGGCACCTGTTATCGTCTGCTGGAACTCCTCAGGCGTCATGTGCAGGTTGAGCTTCTCCACGACGGCGGCCGCCAGGGTCCGGGTCTGCAGGAGACTGACGTCGGTCGACATCGCCAGTCCGGGATCCGCGCTCGTCTCATGGGCAAGCATCAGGGAGACGGTCCCCACGCTCTTCGGGGGTGCAATGAGGGTCCATGCCAAGCCCAGGAGCAGCCCAGAGCAGCCCAGGCCCACCCAGAGCCGCCTCCGGCGTTTCAGGGCGGTCAATAGGAAGTGAAGTGTCACCAGGGCAGGGCTTGAGGAGGTGACTGCCAGCGGTTCCTGGTCCAGGTCCTCGATGCGCCAGGAGGTCTCGCTCATCCCGACCTCCTTCGAGCGGTCGAGCGGCCGTCACGTGGCGGACGGGAGGCCGGTGTGCCGGTCAGCCGGGTAGGCAGGGGGATCTGCTGCACCCGGTCCGGTTGCAGCCATCGCCCCGAGGTGCGGTCCAGGTTGTCCGGGTCGATCACCAGGATGCCGTGGATGCGTTTCCCGGTCTCGTCGACGGCCATTGCCACCCGGGCGAGCTCCTCGGCCGTGGCTGATCCGGCTGAGAGAGCAAGGACGACGAAGCAGTCATCCGGCAAGTCATCGAGCCGCGGTTCACGTCTGTCGACCACCACCAGCACGACGGTGAGGTCGACCGAGGAGATAGCGAGCGGCCGGACGTCCACGGTGAGACCTGGCCGCACGTCCGTGCTCTGACCCGCGGTGGAGCAGGCCGCCCAGAGCGCGGCCGCTGACTCGTGCCGTTGAGCAGCGACCAGATGCGTCCGCATGCCTGCGGTCGCTGTGTACGCGGCGAGCTGCGGACCGGCGGCCAGGCCCCGGGGATCCGAGGAAAGCGTGACCACGGCGAGGGCAGGAGGACGGTCGTTGCGGTCGCGTCCCCGTTGGGCACCGACAGCCGGTGCGGTGAGCCTGAGCTGCAGAAGCGCCTGTCGCCAGGCCCATGCCTCGACCGGCGTGGGTAAGTGATCGCGCAGCAGTGCCACCCAGCTGGCGACGGAGTCCCGAACGCGCGTGTGCACAGAGGCGACCACCGGGCTGCCTACGGCGTCGGCGATGTCGTCGCGGAAGATCAGACGGCGGTTGCGTCCCGTCAGCATCATCACGATGCCTGCAGCAAGAATCGCGGCCATCAGCGCACCTGCGAGGGCAGCGGCCACCGCACGCCCGACAAGTCCAGCACGCTCGGCGGGTGACGGTTCCTGGATGATGGTTCCCCCGCCACTCGGTTGGACTTCCTCCCTCTGGCTCCGCAGGTCGTTGATCTCGAGCGCGAGGGTCCCCTTCTGCGCGGTGAGTTTCGCCAGGATCGTTGCGTCCGACTTGCTCTCCGCCGATCGCGGGTCAGCATCTTGTTGTCGGGCGTTCGTGGCCGCGATCTGCTCGTCCACCTGCGCCAGCGTCGCCTTGAGCTCCTTCTCGCGGGTGGTCATCACGGCTCGTCGCTTGTCGCTCAGCGAGCTGGCCGACTCGGTGACGAATGCGACGTCGGCGTTCGCGACGGCACGCGCGATCGCCTCGGCTCGTTCCGGTGTCTCGGCCTTTCCCGTGACCTCGAGGATCAAAAGGGTTGCCGGCGTGACCTCGACGTGCCGCCCGAGATCCGCGACCGAGATCGGCGGCCGCAGGCTTCTGGCGGCACGCCCCAGAACGGCATCGGATACCGCAACTCTGGTATCGGTCTTCACCAGTTCTGCCATCTGGTCCGGGTCGGCGGCTCTGATCGGCATCAGGACAAGGCTGGAGCTGACGTACATCGGTGGCCACGCCATCGCCGACCCGATGCCGAGGAGGCAGCCGAGGAGAGCGGCGACGAGCAGGACCCCGCGATGCCGACGAAGACCGGACAGGGCGGTTTGCAGGTCCAACGTTCGGTCAGCCATGGTCGGCGCCTGTCGGCAGCTCGAGACGCGTGGTCATTTCGAACGTCGTCTCGGCATCGCCCGAACCGACCAAGGTCGTGATCTCGACGCGATGGCCGAAACGAGCCGAGTACCAACCCAACGGTGACTGGGTCTCGCCCCGGTGTACCGCCCAGGAAAGGGTGGGTGTCAAGTGCAGGGTCGCGGTCTCGGTCCGGGTGGCGGTGGGCCACATGAGGTTCGCCGTACTGCCGGCCATCGCCACCGAGACCTTCGGCCCAAAGTGGAAAGCGAGCTTGATCGCATGACGCCTCCTGCTCGTCACGGTGTCGACGATCGTGAGGGTGCTGGCGGCGGGATCCAAGGTGGCGGTCCGCTCATGCAGCAGGTCCGGGTCCAGCCTGGAGTACCCGGTGTGATGCGCCGTCCAGGTCTGCACGTCGTCCCCGGTCAGCTCCGCGCGGATGACCTCGGTGGCGGCATGCCGGCTCCAAAGGAACGGTCCGCCTGACACGGACTGGTCCTCGCCGTCGACCTCGATCGTGTTGTGGGCAAGGGTCGAGCGGAAGTAGCGGCGCCATTCCGGCTCGCCGTGGTAGCAGTAGGTCCCCGGGTCGACGAGCACCTCGACCCCGTCGTACCGGACCTCGACCGAGAGCGCGTCGGCATGAGCGTGCGCGGCGATCGCGAGGAACCCGTGCGGCCCACCGTCGCAGCGGCACCAGATCTCCGGGCCGCGGTCCGATTCGGTGCGCAGGAGGTAGATGCCGGCGTCGGGGAACGCCTTGGGAGCACGGACAGGACGGGAGCCGACGACCGGTGGGGCCGGCAACAAGGCTGCCGCCACAGTTCCTGCGACTGTCTCGTCTGCCGTTGGCCACCAGGGGAGTGCCCCGACAAGACCAGCGCCGAGACCTAGGAACTGTCTCCAGGTGTCGCCGTCCGGGTCCTCGAGGACCAGGGCGCGTCCCTCGTCCCCGTCACCCTGGCGCGGGGGGCGTCCCTTGACGTCGAGGAGCGCGGCACCGGCGTCCAGCGAGGCGGTCAGCAGGTTCCACGTGCCGTGTCCGACGGGATGCCCGGCCGCTTCGGCCTCGGTGATGGCGACCAGTCCGAGCTCGGTGACGAACCGGTGGTAGTCGGTGGCGAGCTCGCGATTCACCCCGCTGGGGAAGGTGTTGGTCATCAGGACCTGCGGGAGCCGCCTGGACGCGTCCTGGCGCCAGCCGGCGCTCTCGGCGAACCAGGGGAAGGCGCAGGCCGCGACGAGCCGACCGCATGCCTCGGCCACTGCGTGGTTGTTGGCCGAGGAACCACGGCTGGGGAACGCAGCCAGGTAGCACTGGTGCCACCAGATCTGCGCGAGGGCGTCCGGGTTGCTGTCGAAGAGCTCCTCCACCTTCGGCCACTCGTGCAGCAGCCTGCGCACCCAGGTCCAGCTGACGAGGCGGATGCCCAGCTCGATGCCGCTGGTCCAGTGCACACCGGAGAGGAACGGGTTGGCCGACCACCATGACCGCAGCTGATCGGCGACCACCTGGGCATAGGTGTCGTCGCCTGTCAGCCACCAGGCGCTCGCGAGAACGGTGAGGTGGTGGTGGCGCGACAGCTCCCAGACCGCCTTGACGTTGCCCGTGCGGCTCTCGTCGCGGTGGTCGACCCGGAAAGCCAGGGTGTCGTCGGGAGCGCGCCGCCCCGTCACGGGGTCGAGGAACCAGTCCGGGTCCATGAT
>JBQCEF010000293.1:0-27806 GCA_051960495.1 Nocardioides sp.
TGATCGGGATCCCGCTCACCGTCGCGTTCCAGGTGCTGGTGCGCCGGCGGTCGCTGCGGGAGCTGCTGGTCCGCGACGGCGGTAGGGGGCGGGGTGGACGTCCTGGGGCGAGTCGCCGCGACGTGGCGGTGACGGCCCTGCTCGTCGTCGCCCCACTGGCGTGGGGCCTGCAGGCGGTCCGCGGCGGGAACCCGTGGGTCATCGGCTGGTACGCCGCCGCGGTGGTCGGCGCGGGAGCCGCGGCCTATGCCCTGCGATCGACGTCGGTGCCGGCCATGCTCCGATCGGCAGCGGTGCCTACTGCCGTCGGAGTCGTGGGCAACGTGCTCGTCGTCGGCGGCATCCAGCTGGCCACCGGCGCCTCGATCGACCTCGTGGCGATGCTCGCCAGTGTGCCGAAGTGGCTGGCGATCTACTTCCCGGCGACGTTCGTGATCGAGGAGGTCGCCTTCCGGGGCGCTCTCGACGCGCACCTCCACCAGCCCGGCGAGGGGCGAGCGTGGTTGTCGGCGACGTTCGTGTCCGTGCTCTGGGGGCTGTGGCACCTGCCGGTCGCGGACGGGATGCCGCTCCCGCTCCTGGTGCTGTCCCTGGTGACCTGGCACTGCCTCGTCGGCGTGCCGCTGTCGTTCGCGTGGCGACGCAGCGGCAACCTGAGCGGTCCGGCGTTCGCGCACTCGGCCATCGACGCCGTGCGGAACGGGCTGCTCGGCCTCTGAGCGGATCAGCGGGCTAACCCCGATCACTCGCCAGCAGGGCGTAGCCGACGGTGTCCAGCCATCGACCGGAGCGGTGCAGCGACTCGGCGACGGCGTGGGTCTCGCGTCGCATGCCCACCCGTTCCATCAGCCGCCAGGACTTCTCGTTGTCCAGGAAGCAGTTCGCGGTGACCCGTCGTACCCCGAGCACCTCGAAGCAGAGGTCCAGCAACGCCATCACCGCCTCGGTCGCGTATCCGTACCCGGTGAACGGGGGATCGAGCACCCAGCCGAGCTCGGCCTGGGTACGACGAGCTTGGTCCGCGACGTCGCTCTGCGCCCAGGCGTCCTCGACCCTGAGCATGAAGTCCCCGACGAGCTCGCCACCTCGCTCGACGATGACCGTCGTGGCAAGCCGGGACGGCTCGGCGAACGACGCCCGGTAAGCGCCGAGGTCGGTCGGAAGGTCGGTGAGCCACTCGGCGACGGCGGGGAGCCTGCGGTAGCGCCAGGTGGCGTCCGCATCCGTAGGGGCCGCCGCCCGCAGGATCAGCCGGTGGGTGACGACGGGCCACTGGATGGTCTCCGGTAGCGGGCCCCCGAGTTTCCCCTGAAGGGGCGCCATCGTGGTCATCGCGTCCACCGGTCGCCGGCCGCACGGACGTAGCGCTGCCAGACGTAGCGCCACGGGACGACGACGAGGATGACTGCGACGAGCGAGTTCTTGACCACCATCTCCCTGGTGGCGGAGTCCAGGCCGTCGCCCAGCGCCTGCGGGAGCGCGACCAGCCCGAGCCACAGCAGCTTCCAGGCGGACTCGAACAACAGCACCGGCAGCATCGCTACCGGGTGGCGCAGGCCCAGAAGTGCCCCGAGTGACATGGCGACGAGCATGGTCAGGGTGACGCCCTCGTAGAGCGGCATGGAGGAGGCGTCCGGCAGCAACGGCCACTTGACCAGGGCGAGTCCGAGCCCCATGAACAGGTAGCCGCCTCGCATCAGTTTCAGCCGGGTGAGCGACAGTCCGTCGGTGACGGCGGGGGCAGAGGTGAGCGTGGACATGGGGTCACTCCTTCTCGGTGGCGGTGTGCGGTGGCGCGGCGGGGGTGACCGCGATGAGCGAGACCCCGAGGTCGCGGAGCTTCGCGAGTACGCCGTGCAGCTCGGCCTGGTCTGTGATCCGGCCGCGGAGACTCGAGGTGCCGTCCGGGTGGTGGCGAAGCGTCAGGTCTCCCAGCCAGTCGGCCCAGTGCTCGTCGAGGTGGCCCTCGACCCGGAACACGTAGAGTGAGCCGGCCGGCGCCGTCATGATCGCGCCCCCGAGGTCCGGGCCGGGGTCGCCGAGCGGCGGATCGCCCACTCCGCGACGGCCAGGTTGACCACCCAGCCGGCACCCTTCGCGAGGTCGCCGGCCACCTCGCCGGTGCCGAAGACGGCCCCGCCAAGACCTTGGGTGAAGACCTGCGTCCCGGCCCCGAGCGCCAGGGCGTAGGCGCGGATCATCCAGGCGCGGTGCGCGGCGATGTCGCGGCGGCGGACGGCGGCGAAGCCGAGGACCAGGCACATGACAGTGGCGGAGACGACGACGAGCCGGAAGAGGTAGAGCAGGTCGCCGGTGCCGGGCTGGGCGGCGTACGTCAGCGTCATCCACATCCCCGACCCGGCGACCAGCAGCCCGGCCAGGATCAGGACCCGTCCCACCCGCCGGTGCCAGGCCCGGTGGCGCCGGCGGAACCGCGTGACGAACTGGAGCGAACCGAACACTGCGTAGATCGCGCTCCCGACGATGTGCACGAGCAGCGCCACCGGGACGGAGTCGAACCGGTCATCGGCCGGGAAGATGTCCGGGCCGCCGCCGAGCTGGACGAGCCGGAGGGCACCCGCCGTCAGCGGGACGGCGCTGAGGAGGAGCAGGCCGGCCGCAATCGCCCAGCCGCTCCCGTGGCCGGATCTGGCACCGGCCCGGCGTTCACGCTCGACGAGCTGCTGGGCGGTCATCAGACGGCTGCCGACTCGACCGAGGCCCGCGGTGCCGAGACGGCGTGCGGGGCACGCGAGACCCGCCAGAGCGACACTCCGAGGCCGACCAGGGCGACGCCGACCGGCACGGCGAAGGGACGGCTGAACGACTCGGGCAGAGCGGCGAGAGCGAGCGCGGACACGGTGCCGACCGCGAGGAGGGCCGACGCCCAGCGGGCGAGGATGCCGGCGCGGAACAGGGCGATCCCGAAGAGGAGCCCACCGATCGAGTAGCCGATGCCAGTGATCAGGAACAGGTCCTGCATGTGGCCGATGTCGCCTCGAGGGCTGCCTCCCATCGCCGCGTCGAGGTAGTCCTGGACGTAGCCCGGGCTGGTGCGTGCCACGACCGGGAGGACGCACGCGACGATGGCCTGGTTGGCCAGCATCGCGAGGTAGCCGACGCTGATCATCAGGTAGCCGGTGACCCCGAGCGGACCGAACCGGTGGCGGTTGCGCAGGAACATGCCTGCGAAGCCGGCGAGCGCGAGCGCGGCCATCGCGGCCTTGGCGACCTCGCGGACGAGAATCTCGGTCGTGACCACGTGGGCGACGTCGGCCGTCGGGTGGTTGACCTGCACGCCGACGAAGATGGCTCCGGCGGTCGCGGCGCAGACACCGGCAGCGGCGGTGATGCGGTCGAGGGAGATGGCCATGGCGAGCTCCTGTCCTGGCTGGTGCCGGACGGGCGTCCGGCGATGTGCAGGACGCTAGGAACCGATGTGGTGACGCGGCATCACCATCTGTTGTGACCGGGTTGGTGATCTGGCCGGGCGGCCAGCGCTCAGGACCGTCAGAGCAGGCCGCGCTCGGCAGCCACCGACACCGCGGCCCGGCGGGTGTTCACCCCGAGCTTGGTGAAGATGTGCTTGGTGTGCGTGCGCAGCGTGTTGACCGATACGAAGAGCCGGCGTGCGATCTCGGGGCCGGTGAGGTCGCTGGCGAGGAGCCGGAGCACCTCGAGCTCTCGTTCGCTGAGGACCTCGTCGGCGGCAGCCGGAGTGGTGGCCGGCCCTGTCGGCTGCTGCTCGGCGGCGAGGAGCTGCGCGGCGCACGCGGCCGCCGGGTCGGCCGGTCTCCTGCGGATCAGGTCGTGCTGCAGGGCGGACATCGGCGCGCCCTCGTCGCGGAACAGCCGGCGGTAGCCGGCGTCGACCCCGGCGGTGACGGCCACGGCGAGGTCGTCGAGCGCCGGCTCGGCGTCGCCGCGAGCTGCGTGAGCCAGACCGCGCAGCGCCCTGGCCTCGATGAGGCTGCCGTTGCGGCCGGCCGCCTCGGCGACGGCCAGGATCCGGTCGAGCATCGCGGTCACATCATCGGATCCGGTCGCCAGCAGCAGCCGAGCGAGGGTGAGCTGGTCGTACTCCGACAGGTACGTCGGCTCGTCCCCGGTGGTCACGCCGCGCCCGGCCGCCCACGCCTGGGCATCGGCCAGCCGACCCTGGGCGATCCGCACCCGAGCGACCATCGCCGGGATCGGGTGCACGTCGGGGAAGAACCCGGGCTGGTACAAGGCCGTGGCGCGCTCGAGCATCTCGACCGCACCGTCGAGGTCACCCCGGGCACGCTGCAGTCCCGCCATGGTCACGTACCAGCGGTGCCGGTTCTCAGGCAGCGACGCCTCCTCTCCGAGACTCCGTGCCGTCTCCAGGTGGGCAGCTGCCGCGGTGAGGTCGCCCTGCTCCCGCAGGACGTCGGCGAGCCCGACGTGCAGGTCTCCCTTGGTGGGCAGCAGGCCCGGCTGCACGTCGGCGGCCGCGAGCGCCTCCTCGTAGAGGCGTCGGGCCACGTCCGGTCGGCCTCGTCCGAGCCACATGCTCGCCAGGACGACCGTCGCGCCGAGCGCGTCGGCGTCGTTGCCGGCGGCGCGGAGGCTGGCGACGGCCTCGGTGAACGTCTCGACCGCCGAGGCGAGGTCGCCTGACGCCCAGGTTGCGAGGCCGAGGAAGCCGGTCGCTGCGCCGCGGGGGAAGTGGTCGTCGGGGCCGGTGAGCTGCAGCGCGTGGCGGGCGTGCGCGACGGTGCTGTCGGTGTCGCCGCGGGCCTGGGCGACCGTGGCGCGGTAGACGGCGATCATCGCTGGCAGCTGCCGCAGCTCGTCGTCCAGGTCGGCGGCGGCGTCCGGCAGCCTCGCCCGGAGCTCCTCGGCGACTCGGTGAGGACGCTCGAGCCCCGCCTCCGCCTCGTCGAGCCAGTCGGCGACTCCGGCGAGGTCACCGTCCGCGAGGCGGGACCATGCCATGAACGTGGCGAGGAGCGGCCGCCCGCTGACGACGTCCTGGGGCAGGCCGCGGACGTAGGCGCGGCCCGTGTCGTCCCGACGCGTCCGGCGCAGCTCGGGTAGTGCGAGCTCGATGAGGTCGGCGGTCCGCTCGACGTCGCCGCTCGCCCGCGCGTGGGCGATGGCGTCCTGGAGGGAGCCATGCTCGACGTACCACTCGCCGGCAGCGCTATGGAGCTCGGCGACGCGGTCGGGGTAGGTCGCCCGGAGCCTGGCCCGGAGCGCGTCCGCGAACAGGTGGTGGTAGCGGTACCACTGCCGGCGGTCGTCGAGGGGTACGACGAAGACGTTGTCCCGGTCGAGCGCCTCGAGCACCTCCTGGGCGTCGCTCCGGCCGGTCACCGCGGCGCACAGCGACGCGTTCATCGCGGTCAGCACCGATGTCTCGAGGAGGAACTCGCGGACGGGCGCGGACTGACGGTCCAGGACCTCCTCGATGAGGTAGTCGAGCACGAACCGATGACTGCCTGCGAAGTCGCCGACGAAGGAGGCCACGTCCTCACGGCCGCGCAGCGACAGGCCGGCCAGCTGGAGCCCGGCCGCCCATCCCTCCGTCCGCTGGTCGAGCGCGTCGACGCTCGTCCTTGGGAGGGCGAGACCGAGACCGTTGAGCAGGGTGTCCGCCTCGTCCGCGGTAAAGCGCAGGTCGGCCGCGCGAAGCTCGACGAGACCGCCGGTGCTGCGCAGCCTCGCCAGCGGGATCGGTGGGTCGGACCTGGTCGTCATCGCGACACGCACGTGTCCGGGCAGGTGGTCGAGCAGGAACCCGAGTGCCTCGTGCACGACGGGCACGGTGATCTCGTGGTAGTCGTCGAGTGCGATGACGGTCTGCTCGGCGACCGTGTCGAGGTCGTTGACCAGGCTCGCGAGCACGGCATGCACGGGGACCTCGCCCGACGCGTCGACGATGGCCTCGGCCTCCACGCCGACCTCCGGGTTCGTCGTACGAAGCGCAGCGACGAGGTGGGCGAGGAACCGACGGGCGTCGTTGTCGTCGGCGTCGAGCGAGACCCAGGCCACGCGGGGAGGCCGGGTCTCGGCCCGGGCTCCGAGCCACTGCGTCAGGAGCGTGGTCTTGCCGAAGCCGGCGGGCGCAGACACGAGGACGAGTCGGGTGGTGTCGTGCTCGGCTGCGGCCAGCTGAGCCTGCAACCGAGGTCGAGCGACGAGATCGCGGCGCAGCTCCGGCCGATGCAGCTTCGTGGCCAGGACCGGCGGGACAGCAGCGTTCATCGCTCGTGATTCCCGGTCACCGGGTCGCGCCGACCCGCGTGACGGCGGCGGCTCCGGCGAGCGCGCATCCGCTCGCGACCAGGTAGAGCGCGGTGTAGCTGTCTCCGGTCATCCCGAGGATCGCCGGGGCGAGCGCAGGAGCGAGTGCGAACGGCAGTGCGCCGGCGATGTTCAGCACGCCGAGGTCCTTGGCGGAGGAGTGGGTCGGGCGCAGCACGTCGACGACCAGGGCGAGGTCCACTGCCATGTACATGCCGAACCCTAGACCGCTGATCGCCATTCCCGTCAGGTAACCGGCCGGACCGCCGGCCGTGGCGATCGTCGCCATCGCGAGGGCGTAGACGCCGGCCGCGACCGCGACGAAGACCTTGCGCCTGCCGAGCCGGTCGGAGAGCCGGCCGGCCACGGGGGAGACGAGCGCCAGGACCGCGGACTGCAGCAGGGTGCCGACGAAGATCCGGTGCGGCACGTCGTCCTCGGGGATCCCGATCTGGTGCAACAGGTAGTAGGCCTGGTAGGTGACCAGGAAGGCGTAGGCCATCACCAGCATGAACCGGCTCACGAACACCCAGGTGAAGTCGGGGTTGGCCCGCGGATCGACGTAGAACGACCCGGCGAGCTCCCGTCCCGACCAGGGGGGCCTGAGCACCGGGTCGAGCCGCCGATCTTCCAGCGTGGTCGTGAACACGGCCACGAGCAGCCCACCGACCAGGCACGGGGCCAAGAACATCGTCAACGTGGTCTGGTCGAAGGCCTGGACGAGGTAGGTGGCGGCGACCGACGCCGCCGGCAGGCACACCCCGAGGACGCCGGAGACGAGACCTCGTTGGGTGGCGGGCACCTGGTCGGGCAGGACCGCGGTCTGGGCGGCCAGGAGCGCGTTCAGGCAGACCTGCGCGGTGCACCACCCGATGAGCACGACCTGGACGGTGGGGGCCAGCGCGACGATCAGCGTGCCCAGGAATCCGCCGGCGAGCCCGGCCAGCATCCACGGCTTCCGCATCCCGACGCGAGCCGTGGTCCGGTCGCTGAGCCTGCCGAACAGCGGGTTGCTCACCATCGCGAGCAGCGAGCCGATCCCGGTGATGAGCGCCAGGTTCTTCGGCGCCTGCTCGAGCCCCACCAGGTCGTTGACCTTCAGCGCCAGCGACACCAGCAGCGGCCCCAGGACCAGCAGGGCGCCGCCGGCGTACGACAAGGCGTAGAGCGAGATGAACCGCCAGCCCAGCCGCGGCGGGCTCGCGGTGTCCGGCGGGACGGCCGGATCGGTGCCCGGCTCGGTGAGGGCGATCGGATGGTCGGGTACTTCCACTCCACCTCCCATCTCCCGGGGAACCCCCGCCGGACCAGCATCGCGCCCTGCTGCGGAGCGCGCCAGCGCCCTCTCGGGCCATTGCCCTGGAGCCGGGTGGTGGAGTCAGGCGGCGGCGCGGCGGGCCAGCAGGTGCACGCGAATGCGGTGCAGTCGGGGCATGAGGCCGTAGATGACGATCGGTACGGCGATCGTCGCGAGGACGAACGTGCGCAGCACCGGCCCGGCGTCCGACAGCCAGGGACCGGCGGCCAGGTTGAGGACGGTGAGCGTGGGGAAGACCGCGATCCAGATCATCAGCGCCAGCTGGTGCTTGCTCGGCGGCCCGATGGGCTCACGGGCAGAGGCGGACGAGGACTGCCTGGGGTGGTTCAGCATGGGTTTCTCCTTGATCGGTTGGTTTGGGGGGTCAATGTCCCGTGTCGCCACGGTGCTGCCGGACGGCGTCGCGCACGTCCTCGTCGACCAGGTCGGCGTTGATCGCGATTGCAGCCGCCGAGCCTTCGCCGGCGGCGGTGATGACCTGGGCACGTGGGTTCCGCACGTTGCCGGCAGCCCACACGCCCGAGACCGTGGTCCGGCCGGTGTCGTCGGTGACGACCCAGCCGCCGTCGTCGATGCTGCAGCCGAGGTCGGCGAGCACCTGGTTGTTCGGCACGAACCGAGGGGGGACGAACACGACGTCCCGGGCGACCGAGCGGCCGTCCTCGAGCGCTACCGCGTGAAGTGCGTCGTCCCTCACCACGACCTGGGCCACGCGGCCCTCGACGATGCCGATCTCGCGAGCGGTCAGCTGCTCGCGTTCGTCCTCGGACAGCAAGCCCGGAGCGGCGAACATCACGACGTCGCGCGACCACTGGCGCACGATCTGGGCGTAGCGGGCGCCTTCCGCCGACCAGCCCAGAACGCCGAATGCGCGGTCGCGGACCTCGTGACCGTGGCAGTACGGGCAGTGCAGCACGTCGCGCGCCCAACGATCGCGCAGCCCGGCGATGTCCGGCAGCTCGTCGCGCAGCCCCGTGGCCACCAGGACGCGACGGCTGCCCATCGTGACGCCCTCGTCCGACGTCAGCCGGAAGTGGGCACCGTCGCGACAGGCATCCTTCACTCGGCCGGCGATGAGCTCGCCGCCATAGTGCTGGACCTCGCGGCGACCCGCCGCCAGCAGCTCGGCCGGAGGCATGCCGTCGCGTGAGAGGAAGCCGTGCATGTGCGTGGCCGGGGCATTGCGTGGCTCGCCCCCGTCGACCACGACGACGCTTCTTCGGGCGCGGGAGAGCACCATGGCCGCTGAGAGGCCGGCGGCGCCGCCGCCGATGACTGCCACGTCGTAGGTCTTCATGACTGACAGCGTGCGACCTCCTGCAGGCCCTTGCAACGTTCGTTGCGGTTTCCGGGAAAACTGGTCACCATGGGCGGCGTGACCATCGAGGAAGAGTCGATCGCCTCTGCGCTCGACCGGGTGGGACCGCGGCTGCAGAGACTGCGCAAGCAGCGGGGGATCACGCTTACGAGCCTGGCGACCGCGACCGGTATCTCGAAGAGCACCCTGTCGCGGCTCGAGACCGGCCAGCGCCGTCCCAGCCTGGAAGTGCTGCTGCCGCTGGCGCAGGCCTATCGGGTCCCCCTGGACGACCTGGTCGGCGCCCCGGAAGTCGGCGACCCGCGGATCCGGCCGAAGCCGCGACGGGTCAACGGCCGCACCGTGCTCCCGCTCACCGGCCCCGGCGGCGTCCAGGCCTGGAAGATCGTCATTCCCCGCTCGCAGGCGAACCCCGAGCCGAGGAGCCACGACGGCTTCGAGTGGCTCTACGTGCTCTCGGGTCGGATGCGGCTCGTCCTGGGCGACCAGGACCTCGTCCTCGGCGTCGGTGAGGCAGCAGAGTTCGACACGGCGGTCCCGCACTGGTTCGGAAGCACCGGTGACGGCTCGGCGGAGGTGCTCAGCATCTTCGGCCGACCGGGGGAGCGGATGATGCTCCGGGCCGGTGGCGACGGCGACGCAGGCCCCACAGCAGATCCGCACGCGGTGTAGGGAGGGGGCTCGTGCCTGGCGCCGTCATCGAGACCAAGCTGCTCCCGCCCCGTGCGCGACCGCTCACCGTGCCGCGGCCCCGGCTCGAAGAGCTGCTGAGGAACGGTGCCGGAGCGACGCTCACGTTGATCGCGGCCCCCGCGGGGTTCGGCAAGACCACGCTTCTCGGGAGCTGGCTCGCGGGGCGCTCGGGGGAGCCCGCGACCGCCTGGGTCTCGCTCGACGAGCGCGACACCGACCCGCTGGTGTTCTGGTCCCACGTCTTGCAGGCGGTGGACCGGGCCCTCCCCGGGGCGGCCACGGCCGCGCTCGCCGAGCTCGGTGCCAGCCGAGCGCCGATCGAGGACCTCCTCGCCCTCCTGCTCAACGAGCTCGGCGTGGCGGCCGAGCTCAACCTGGTGCTCGACGACTACCACCTCGCCGAGTCGCCGGCGATCCAGCCGCAGATGTCGTTCCTGGTCGACCACCTGCCGCCCCAGACGCACCTCGTCCTCAGCACCCGATCTGATCCGGCGCTATCCCTGGCCAGACTGCGTGCTCGTGGCCAGCTCGTCGAGATCCGGGCCGCCGACCTGCGCTTCGACATTGACGAGGCAACCGCCTACCTCAACGACCTCAACACGCTCGACCTCGCTCCCGCAGACGTCGCAACGCTCGAGTCCCGGACCGAGGGCTGGGCTGCGGCGCTGCAGCTCGCCGCCCTCTCGCTCCGCGGCAAGGCGGACCGCGCCGGCTTCATCGCGGGCTTCGCCGGGGACGACCGGTTCGTGGTCGACTACCTGGCCGACGAGGTCCTCAACCGGCAGCCCGACGAGATCCGCGCCTTCCTGCTCGACACGTCCGTGCTCGACGAGCTCAGCGCGTCGCTGTGCGACGCGGTCACCGGCCGGACCGACAGCAACACGATGCTGGAGAGGCTCGACCGGCTGAACCTCTTCCTGGTGCCGCTCGACGACCAGCGGCGGAAGTACCGCTACCACCACCTCTTCGCCGACGTCCTGCGTGCCCGCCTGCTCGCCGAGAGGCCGCAGGACGTGTCGACGCTGCACCGGCGCGCCAGCGACTGGCACCACGAGACCGGCGCGCCCGAGGCAGCCGTGCGTCACGCGGTCGCCGCGGGGGATCTCTCTCTCGCCGCCGACCGTATCGAGCTCGCCATCCCCGATCTGCTGAAGCGCCGGCGTGAAGCGGTCGTGCGGCGCTGGGCCCGGGAGCTGCCGCCTGACGTCGTGCGCAACCGCCCGGTGCTGGCAGTCGGCTTGATCGGCGGCCTGATGTCGGCCAACGACTTCACGGACGTCGAGCCCCGGCTGGACTACGCAGAGAGCATGCTGGCCGCACCTCCCGACGAGCTCGTGTTCGCCGACGCCGCCGAGCTCGCCCGCTTGCCGGCGACCGTCGAGACCTATCGGGCCGCACTCGCCCTGGTGGGCGGCGAGAGGCGGCTCACGATCGAGCACGCCAACCGAGCGTTGGCCCGAGCCGCTGCGGACGACCACACCTCGGTCGCAGCCGCCTCAGCGCTTCTCGGGCTGGCGTCGTGGAGCGACGGTGACCTCGATGAGGCCTACCGGGCCTACCGAACCGCGGCCGACCGGCTCGAACGCAGCGGGCACATCGCCGACGTCCTGGGGTGCTCGATCACGCTCGCAGACCTCGAGATGACCCGCGGCGATCTCGCGGCGGCGCGGCGCACGTTCGAGCACGGCCTCCGGCTGACCGGCGGCATCCAGGTGCGCGGCGTCGCCGACATGTACGTCGGACTCGGCCGCGTGGCATGGGAGCAGGGCGACGACGATGCTTCCAAGGAGTACCTGCGCAAGGCGGACGAGGCCGGTGACGCCAACGGCCTCCCGCAGAACCCCTATCGGTGGCGCGTCATGCTGGCCCGCCTCCGGCACGCCGAGGGTGACACCGCGACCGCCGTCGAGCTCCTCGACGAGGCGGAACGCGTGTACGTCGGCGACTTCTCGCCGAACGTCCAACCCGTCGCCGCCACCCGCGCGCGCTTGCTTGCCGCCTCCGGTGACCTCGCGCCTGCGCGGGCCTGGGCGCGCGAGCACGAGATCTCCACCAGCGACGACCTGAGGTACGTCGACGAGTACGCCCACGTCACGCTGATCCGGGTCCTCCTCGCTGAGCACGCGGCCACGGCGGACACCGGTGCCCTCGCCGACGCCGCCTCGCTGCTGACCCGCCTCCTCACCGCCGCCGAGCAGGGCCACCGCGGCGCCACCGTGATCGAGTCACTCGTGCTTCAAGCCGTCGCCCAGCGGGCCGCCGGGCAGCGGGACGCGGCGCTCAGCACCCTCGCCCAGGCGGTCGAGCTCGCCGAGCCCGCAGGCTTCGTCCGGCTCTTCCTCGACGAGGGTCCGGTGATCCTGGAGCTGCTCCGCGAGCTCGCCCGCCGCCAACCCCGCAACGCCTTCAGGCAGCGTCTGCTCCGCGTGCCCGAGCACGGGCCGACTCGTCCGGCAGGGCAGCTGACCGAGCCGCTCAGCGACCGGGAGCTCGACGTGCTCCGGCTGCTCGGATCGGAGCTCAGCGGACCGGACATCGCCCGGCGGCTGCACGTGTCACTCGCCACCGTCCGCACCCACACGCAGCACATCTACGCCAAGCTCGGCGTGAACAACCGCAGGGCAGCCGTACGACGCGCTCACCAGCTCGACGTCTTCCCGCGCGCCGGACGCTGAGGCGACCTGGTCGGCCGCGCTCGCCGGCGCGCCCGAGGTTCATCACCACGGTCATCACCTCTGATGACGCGCTTTCATCACGCGCGTTCCTAGCTTCTCGCCATGAGCAGCAGCAACCCCTCCGGAGGGACGACCGGCGAACCGACCGGTGGCCGGGACGCCGGGGACTGGTACGAGATCCGTGTCGAGGGCCGACTCGACAACCGCTGGGCAGCCTGGTTCGACGGCCTCGACCTGTCTCGAGCCGACGACGGCACGACCGCCCTGCGAGGCCCCGTCACCGACCAAGCCGCCCTGCACGGACTGCTGCACAAGCTGCGCGACCTCGGGGTCACGCTCCTCTCGGTCACCCGGACCGACCCCGGCGCGGACACCTGAGCCGGCCCCGGCCGGCCCATCCGAGCCAGCCGTTCACCACCCGTCAACTACCCAGGGAGCCCCGATGACCACCATCCAGCGCATCTCGAAGTCCACCGCCACCCGCCAGACGGCGGTCGAGCCCACCCGCCGCGCCGCCACCATCGTCGGCTGGCTGTTCATCGTCACCTATGTCACCTCGATCTCCGCCAAGATCGGGTTCTATCCGCCGCTGTTCGACGGGAACTACATCACCGGCCCCGGAGAGGACTCGCGCGTCCTGTGGGGCGCATTCGCCGAGGCGATCCTCATCATTGCCAACATCGGCACCGCCACCGCGCTGTACACCGTGGTCAAGCACCGGTATCCCAACCTCGGCCTCAGCTTCATCGCTGCCCGGATCATGGAGAGCGTCTTCATCGGTGTCGGGATCCTCGCCGTCCTCACCGTCGTCACGCTGCGGCAGGACTACGCGGCGGCCGACGACCAGTCTGCCGCCGGACTGGCCGTCGTCGGAGACGCGTTCCTCGCGATGCAGGAGTGGACCTTCAACCTCGGTCCTGCGTTCGTCGTGGGTGTCGGGAACGGCATCGTCCTCGGCTGGATGATGTTCCGATCCGGGTTGGTGCCGCGCCGGCTCGCCGTGCTCGGTCTCATCGGCGGGCCCCTCATCGTCGCCTCCGGCTCCGCGGCCGTCCTCGGCTTCATCGACCCCGGTGGCGCCGTCCAGCAGCTCACGGCTGCGCCGGAGTTCTTCTGGGAGCTCGGCCTGGGCATCTACCTGGTCGCCAAGGGCTTCAAGACCCCCGTCGGCACCCAGCGGGACGATGCGACGGCGGTGGCGCGATGATCGCCGTCGACCACGTCACCAAGACCTACGGCACCTTCACCGCCGTCGACGACGTCACCTTCACCGCGCTTCCCGGACGCATCACCGGCTTCCTCGGACCCAACGGGGCTGGAAAGTCGACGACGCTGCGGGTCCTGGTCGGACTCACCCCGCCCGACCACGGCACCGCCCACGTCCTGGACCGCCGGTTCCGGGACCTGCCGAATCCCGGCATGGAGGTCGGTGTCCTCCTCGATGCCTCCGCCCAGCACGCCGGCCGCACCGGCCGAGAAGTCCTCACCCTCGCCCGACGCACCATGGGACTGCCGGCCGCACGAGTCGAGGAGGTGCTCGACGCCGTCGGTCTCACCAAGGACGAAGCCGCGCGGCGACTGCGCGACTACTCGCTCGGGATGCGGCAACGTCTCGGGCTCGCACACGCCCTCCTCGGGGACCCCGAGGTGCTCATCCTGGACGAACCAGCCAACGGCCTCGACCCGGCCGGCATCCGGTGGATGCGCGACCTGCTGCGCGGCTACGCCGACCGCGGCGCCACCGTGCTGCTCTCCTCCCACCTGTTGCACGAGATCGAGGTCGTCGCCGACGACCTCGTCGTCATCGGGCAGGGCCGCGTGGTGGCTGCCGGCACCAAGGCCGACCTCCTTGCCGGAGCCGGCACCTATGCCGCCACCCGGCACCCGGTTGCCCTCGCGGCCGCCCTCACCACCGTCAACCTGACCCACCAGGTGGCCGCCCCCACCGTCACCACGGGTGAGGCCCGACCCACGGCCTTCAGCGTCGACTCCGACCCTGAAACCGTCGGCCACGTCGCCGCAGCAGCCGGCATCGCCCTCACCGAGCTGCGTTCCGCCGACGGCGCCGGTCTGGAGGAGATGTTCCTGGCCCTGACGGCCGACACCCAACGCGACCGGCACGCAGTCGGCCGCCCCGTCAACTCGCAAGGAGCAGTCGCATGACCGCCCACACCGCCGCGCAGACGTCGCCGGCCGCGGCATTCTCCACCGCATCAGCCACGTCAATCGCCTTCCGCTCGGCGCCGACTCCCATCCCGGCGCCCCGCATCGTCGGGGTCGAGCTCCGCAAGAGCTTCGACACCCGCTCGGGTCGGTGGCTACTGGCCGGCCTCGGACTCGCCGCGATCCTCACCACCGGCGCCATCATCGCCTGGGCCCCGGCGGAGCAGCTGACCTACAGCCAGTCCACCCTCGCCATCGGCGTCCCGATGACGATCATCCTGCCCATCATCGCGGTGCTGTCGGTGACGTCGGAGTGGAGCCAACGCTCCGGGCTGGCGACCTTCACCCTCGTGCCGCACCGCGGCAGGGTGCTGAGCGCGAAGGCCGTCGCTGCTGTCCTGCTCACGGTCCCGGCCACGGCCGTCGCATTCGGTGTCGGAGCCCTCGGCAACCGCGCGGGCGCCGCCCTGGCCGGCGTCGACCCGGTGTGGGACCAAGGGTGGGGCGAGGTCGGCTTCTTCGCCCTCGGGCAGACGCTGCTGCTCCTCGCCGGCTTCGTCCTCGGCGCTCTCATCCGGAACAGCTCCGGAGCCATCGTGGCCTACATGGTGTACGGGTTCGTCGCCCCTGGCCTGCTGGCCTTCCTGGCGTTCAACCAGAAGTGGTTCGCCGACGCACGGCCGTGGGTCGACTCGAAGTACAACCAGGACGCCCTGCTGCGAGGTGCCCTGACCGGCGGCGACGGCTGGTCCCACCTGGCGGTGACCAGCCTCCTGTGGCTGGCCGTCCCGATGGTCTTCGCCGTCGTCAACGTCCTCCGGTCGGAGGTCAAGTGATGACCACCGAGCCCTCGACAACCGTGGCCGGGCGGGAAGTTCGACAGTGTCGGTACGGCGCCCCCGAGGTGCTGGAGCTGGCAGGTCGGCCGGCGCCCGTGCCCGCGGCCGGCCAGGTGCGGGTCCGGGTCCACGCCGCGTCGTTGAACGCCCGCGACTGGCACGTGATGCGCGGTGAACCACGCGTCGCGAGGCTCCTGGACCGCACCGTGTTCGGCCGCCGCGCACCCCGCGAGCCGGTCCGCGGAACGGACCTGGCCGGTGTGGTCGACTCGGTCAGCGACGGTGTCACCGGCTGGGCGGTCGGTGACGCCGTGTTCGGGGAGGGGTCGGGCACCTTCGCCGACTACGCCCTCGCCTCACCGGACCAGCTCGCAACCCTCCCCGCAGGCGTGAGCTTCACCGAGGCGGCCAGCCTGCCGCTGGCGGCCTCCACGGCGCTCCTGTGCCTCAACGACACCGGACTCGAGGCGGGCGGCTCGGTCCTCATCAACGGCGCCTCTGGCGGGGTGGGCACCTTCGCCCTCCAGGCAGCCAAGGCCCGGGGCCTGCACGTGACGGCCGTCGTCAGCCCGCGCAACGTCGACCTCGCTGCGTCGTTGGGCGCCGATGAGGTCATCGACTACACGTCTTCGGACTTCACTCTGGGCCGCCGGTCCTACGACGCCGTCGTCGACCTGGTCGGGAACCGGAAGCTCCGGGAGCTGCGGCCCACGGTGCGGCCCGGCGGACGGCTGGTGCTGTCGGGCGGCGGCGTGTCCGGCGAGGGGCGCACCGTGGGGCCGATGCGTCTCTTGATGGGCGCGATGGCGGTGGCTCGGTTCCAGCCGTTCGAGATCCGGGTCCCGCAGGCGGTGCCGACATCCGACGGCCTCCGGCGGATCTCGCGGATGGTCGAGGCCGGCGCGGTGCGACCCGTGGTCGACCGGACCTTCACTCTGGAGGCCGTGCCTGACGCCATCCGGTACCTGGAGGGCACGCACGCCCGAGGCAAGGTCGTCGTCACCATGACCTAGGACCTGGGCGGCTGCCTTCCGGTGCTCCTGTTAGGCTCGACTTACTTAGGACTGCCTAACTTCCCCATCGGAGCGACATGCTGGCGAACTACCTCATCGGCCTGCGGGAAGGCCTCGAGGCCTCCCTCGTGGTGGTCATCCTCGTGGCCTACCTCGTGAAGTCCGACCGACGGGCCCTGCTCCCGCAGATCTGGCTCGGGGTCGGGGTTGCCGTCGGCATCTCGCTCGGCTTCGGCGCGCTGCTGACCTTCGGCCCCAGCGGTCTCAGCTTCGAGGCGCAGGAGGCCATCGGCGGGACCCTGTCGATCGTGGCCGTCGGGTTCGTGACCTGGATGATCTTCTGGATGGCCCGGTCCGCCCGTGGGCTGTCGTCTCACCTGCGGGGCCGGGTGGACGCCGCCGCGGACGCCGGCCGGATGAGCCTCGTCGTCGTGGCGATGCTCGCCGTCGGACGTGAGGGGCTCGAGACCGCGCTGTTCCTCTGGGCGGCGACCCAGGCGGCGGCCCGCGGGGCGACCTCGACCACGGCGCCGCTCACCGGGGCAGCGCTGGGGCTGGCCACGGCCGTGCTCCTGGGCTACCTGTTCTACCGCGGCGCCCTGAGGCTGAACCTGTCGAAGTTCTTCACCTGGACCGGCGGCTTCCTCGTCCTGGTCGCGGCCGGCGTGCTCGCCTACGGCGTCCACGACCTCCAGGAGGCCCGGATCCTGCCGGGGTTGAACAGCCTCGCCTTCGACGTCAGCGGCACGATCACGCCGACCTCGTGGCTGGGCACCCTGCTCAAGGGGACGCTCAACTTCTCGCCCGCGACCACGTGGCTCGAGGCAGTCGTGTGGGTCCTGTACGTCGTGCCGGTGCTGGCGCTGTTCATCTGGCAGATCCGCCGCAACAACCGTCCGCCGGCACCGCGGCCCGTCGCGGTCCCTGCCGCCAGCGCGTCCTGAGCGGCGTCCCGCCCACTTCTTCCCCGTTCCGAAAGGCCCGCACGTGCTGCGTCGTCCCTCTGCCCTTCTCGCTGCCGGCGGCACCGCTGTCCTGGTGCTGGCCGCTGGTTGCACCGCGAGCTCCGACGACTCCGGCAGCGACTCCGGCGGCGGCGCCACGATCAGCGTGACGGCCACCGACGACGCGTGCACGCTTTCCAAGGACACCGCTCCCTCGGGCAAGGTCGTCTTCTCGGTGACCAACGAAGGCGACCAGGTCAACGAGTTCTACCTCTACCGCGAGGACGGAAAGACGATCGCCGGCGAGGTCGAGAACATCGGTCCGGGCCTGAACCGGGAGCTCGTCGTCGACGCCGATCCCGGCAGCTACGTCGCTGCCTGCAAGCCCGGCATGAAGGGCGACGGGATCCGTTCTGACTTCACCGTGACCGAGTAGGCGCGGCCCGCTCCGGAGTCCGCCGCCGCGGGCCGGCCAGCCTGCATGTTCCGTCCTCCCTCGGGTACGCCGCCTGATCCGCCGCACCCGATGGAGGGACACCCGCACCATGGACTCGCTCGAGCAGCCGACCACGCCCCACGACCCGCTGCCCCCGAAGCAGGAGCAGGGAGCTCCCGATTCCCGGACGCCGACGGGTGCCGAGACGGGGGCTGCTGCCACCGCGAGGGCACAGCAGGGTGCTTACCTGACCACCCAGCAGGGCGTCCGGCTTCGCGACACCGACCACTCGCTCAAGGCGGGCGAGCGCGGACCGACCCTGCTGCAGGACCACCACCTGCGCGAGAAGATCACCCACTTCGACCACGAGCGGATTCCCGAGCGCGTCGTACACGCCCGCGGCGCCGGCGCCCACGGGGTGTTCGAGGCCTACGGCACCGCGGAGAACGTCACCCGGGCCGGCTTCTTGAAGAAGGGCCGCAAGACCGACGTCTTCGTCCGGTTCTCCACCGTGCTCGGTTCCCGCGGCTCGGCCGACACCGTCCGGGACACCCGCGGCTTCGCCACGAAGTTCTACACCGACGAGGGCACCTTCGACCTGGTCGGCAACAACATGCCGGTGTTCTTCATCCAGGACGGCATCAAGTTCCCCGACGTGGTCCACGCCGGCAAGCCGCACCCGGACCGCGAGATCCCGCAGGCGCAGAGCGCGCACGACACCTTCTGGGACTTCGTGTCGCTGCACACCGAGGCGCAGCACCACACGATGTGGAACATGTCGGACCGGGGCATCCCGCGGTCCTACCGGATGATGGAGGGCTTCGGCGTCCACACCTTCCGCCTCATCGACGACGCCGGTGCGACGGTCCTGGTGAAGTTCCACTGGAAGCCCAAGCTCGGCGTGCACTCCCTGACCTGGGAGGAGGCGCAGCTGCTCGGCGGGATGGACCCCGACTTCCACCGCCGCGACCTGTACGACGCGATCGAGGCCGGAGCGTTCCCGGAGTGGGAGCTCGGCATCCAGGTGCTGCCCGACGACCCGGAGCAGATGTTCGAGGGGATCGACCTGCTCGACCCGACCAAGTTCGTGCCGGAGGAGCTCGCCCCGGTGCAGCTCGTCGGCAAGATGACGCTCAACCGGACGCCGACGAACTTCTTCGCCGAGACCGAGCAGGTGGCGTTCCACCCCGGCCACCTCGTGCCGGGCATCGACGTCACCAACGACCCGCTGCTGCAGGCACGGCTGTTCTCCTACCTCGACACCCAGATCACCCGGCTCGGCGGCCCCAACTTCGCGCAGATCCCGGTCAACCGCCCGCACGCACCGGTCAACGACATGCTCCGCGACGGCTTCCACCAGGACGCGGTGCACACCGGCGCGGCGCCGTACAAGCCGAACTCGCTCGACGGGGGGTGCCCGTTCTTCGCGGGCAACGAGGAGGCTGCCTACCTGGACGCGCCGGTGGAGGTCGCCCAGGCGACCAAGGTGCGCGCCAACCCCGCGTCGTTCGACGACCACTTCAGCCAGGCGCGGCTGTTCTGGGCCAGCATGACGCCGACCGAGAAGGAGCACATCGTCCGCGCCTACACCTTCGAGCTCGCCAAGTGCTACGAGCAGGCGGTCAAGGAGCGGCAGCTGCAGAGCCTGGCCAACATCGACCCGGTGCTGTGCCAGGAGGTCGCCACCGGGCTCGGCCTGCCGGCCCCGGAGCCCACGGTCCCGCTCACCGGGATCGAGCCCAGCCCGGCACTGTCCCAGCTCGGCCGGGAGTGGCCGGCGGAAGGGCGCATGGTCGGCATCGTCGTCGACCCCGACGGAGACCTCGAGGGAGTCCGCGAGCTCCGGCAGGCGGTGCTCGCCGCGGACATGGTGCCGATGCTGATCGCGCCCCACGGGGGCATGGTCGAGGACCTGCCGGTGCAACGGACGTTCGCGACGGCGCGGTCGATCGAGTTCGACGTGCTCCTGCTCGCGGGCGCGCCCGCCCCGGCGCCCGACGCGGTCCCCGCCCGGGACGCCAAGGCCGGCGCGTCGGACGCGGCCGCACTGGACCCCCGCGTCGAGCTGCTCATCGACGAGAGCTGGCGGCACGCCAAGGCGCTCGGCGGCTGGGGCGCGGGCCTCGACGCGCTCGAGCGCACGGGCGTCACGGGTACGCCGGGCGTCGTCACCGGCAAGGACGCCACCGAGGTGTTCGGCGAGGTGCAGGAGCTGATGTCCTCGCACCGGGTCTGGGAGCGGTTCCCCGCATCCGTCGCCTGAGGCCGGTGCGACCGGGTCGCGAGCCCGGTTGCGGGCCGGGCGGACCCGGTCGTCTCAGCGGGCGGTGCCGGCGATGACCTGCCGGTACTTCCCGCCGGGCCTCGCCGGCTCCGGCGGCTCCGGGGCCCGGACGAGCTCGACGCCGGCCAGGCCCTGGGCCGCCAGGTAGCCCGCGGTCGCGGCCCGCACGCCTGCCCAGACCTGCTCGGGGTCGGCCCCCGGCTCGGTGTCCAGCCGGATGCGCAGGGTGGTCGGCGAGGTCATGAGGAGCTGGCTGCGTCGTACGCCGGGCGTCTGGTCCGCGACCGAGCCCAGCGCCAGCGGAGGCAACGCCACGACCCGACCACTCGGGTCGGTGAACCGGAGGACGTCGTCGCAGCGCCCCTGGACGCGGATGGCCGGCAGCGGGTTCCCGCACCGGCAGGCGCTCGGCTCGGCGACGACCGAGTCGCCGAGGTCGTAGCGGATCAGTGGCTGCACTGCGTTGGCGAGGTTGGTGAGCAGCACGGTGTACGACGCCTCACCGGGCGGCGTGGGCCGGTAGTGCTCGTCGACGGGCTCCAGGAGCGCCCAGTCGCTGTTGACGTGCAGACGCCCCTCGGCGCAGTCGAACCCCAGGATCATGAACTCGCTCGCGGAGTAGACCTCGTGCAGGGCACCGCCCAGTCGCGCGGCGATCCTGGCTCGGCCGGCCTCGCTGAGCGACTCGCCCGCGAGCTCGACGACCACCGGGCTGATGCGCAGCCGGCCCGCCCGTTGCTCCTCGGCGAGGAGTTCGACGACGCTCGGGTAGCCGGTGAGGATCGCCGGGTCGAAGGCGTCGAGCTGGGCCGCGATCGCGTCGAGGGGCTGCTGCGCGGACAGGACCCGGTAGTGGTCGCGCTTCCAGCGGCTGTGCAGGCGCTGGCGCTCCATCCACCCTGCGCCGGCGTAGTGCGCCCCCGTGCTCACGACCGCCGCCCAGCGCCCCGGCGGCGGGCGAGCTGCCCCCACTGCTGCGGCGAGAGCCACGCCTGGTCGATCCGGAGGCTGAACGACGCGTAGACGGCACAGGCGCGCTCGTCGTGCACGAAGATCCCCGGCTCTCCCGTGGTCCCCGAGGTGGTCCCGACGAAGTACCGCCCGAGGTAGGGCGTCCCGATCCGCGTCCGGTCGGCCACGAACTCCCGCACGCCGGCGATCGTGACGGCGGGGTCGGTCACCCAGCTGTCGAAGTCGGCCATCAGCTGCGGCTTGGTCACCGGCGGCAGGTCGGCCAGCGCCGGCCCGGAGGCCGGCAGCCCGTCGTACAGGCGCTGGTAGAACGGCGAGGCGAGACGAGCGTGCTCAACCAGAGCGCGCAGACGCCGCTCGCTGCGGCGGGTCAGGCCCGTTGGTCCCGCCCGCTCCGCGCTCATCAGGTCCCAGGCCGACCTCAGCCGGGTGGGGCTCGCCGGGTGCGCCACGCTCAGGCCACCTTGGGGGTTCGCTCGGCGACCCGCGCCGCCAGGGCCGTGCCGGCGAGGCCGGCAGTGAGCAGCACGACAACCGCGGAGGTCGGCGGCCACTCCAGGTAGGGGTGGCCGAACGCCCAGAAGACAGAGAGCCGGTTGAGCCACTCCGGCCAGCCGAACAGTGCGGTCAGCAGCGTGAGGAGGTACGACGCGGCGACGACGGCGGCCAGCGTCGTCACGGCGGCGGCACGCCGCACCCATGCGACGACGAGCGCGGCCACACCGCCCAAGGCCGCCCCGAACAGCAGGCACGTCACCGTCAGCCGGACCAGCCCACGGGCGTCGAACGAGCTGCCCACGCCCAGCCCGATCACGACGAGACTGATGATCGCGGTGACCGTGATGACCAGCACCCCCACGACGAGCGCGACCGTGCGCTCGACGACCAGCCGGGACCAGGAGACCGGGGTGGTGAGCAGCATCTCGACCCGACCCTGGGCGAGGTCCGCGACCCAGCCGCTGGCACGCACGATGACGAAGGCGGCGATCAACGGGGCCAGCATCTCGCCGAGGAACGCCCAGTACAGGTCCTCGACGTCGGCGTTCGCGCCGCCGAGCAGCGCGGTGAGGTAGTCCAGGCCCGTCCACACGTCCACGACCGCGGGTTGCAGGGCCGCGAAGATGCCCGTGAGCGCAGCGCCGCCCGCCGCCCAGGCGAGCAGGCCGAGCGCCCCGCGACGCAGGGACGCTGTCCACACCGAGCCGAGGAGGCGGGTGGGGACCCGGGTCGCGTGCTCGGCCGGTCCCTGGTTGTCCCGGTGCCGGACCCACAGCGCGGCTGCGTAGTCGCGACGCTCGAACCCGACGGCACCGACCCACAGCAGCCCGGCCGCCATGGCGAGCAGGACGAGGGTGCCGAGCAGGTCGAGACCGTGGCCGGGGACCAGGGCGCGTGACAGGTTCGCGTAGTGGAACGGCGAGAGCCACCGCAGGCCCGAGAGCGCGCCGAGCTCGCCCTCGAGGTTCGTCACGATGTACAGCCCGACCAAGGCGGCGCTGGTGAGCCCGGCGGCCGAGCGCGACCCGGGGAGGAGCTGCGAGACCGCCAGGGCGAGCGCGAAGCCGACGACCGCGACCAGGCCGGAGGTGAGCAGCGTGACGAGCGCGCCGGGTGCGTCCGGGACACCGGCCACGGCCAGGCCGGCGGCAGTGGCCGCCCCCACGGCCAGGCTGATCATCAGCGCGGTGGCCGCGAACCCGATCGCGCGGGCGCGCACCAAGGCGGTGCGGGACACGCCGGTGGCCAGCAGCTCCTCGGCCGCGTGGCCCTCCTCGGCGCCCCGCACGGCCCGAGCCCCCAGCACCGCGCCGTACACGGCGAACGCGAGGTTGAGCAGGATGACGTTGTGGTAGGTCAGGTAGCCGCCCACGGTGTCGAGCCGCTCCGCCGGCCAGCGCATGATGCGCATCGCCTCGGCGCTCGGTCCGATGGTCGCGGCGAGGGCACGCGGACCTCCGGGGAAGTCGTTCATCTCCTTCTCGAGGGCGAGCGCCATCGTGAACTGGAACAGGCCGGCCCCCACCGCCCAGACCGCGGCCGAGAGCCGATGGGACCGGATGCTGTCGAGGACGAGGAGACGGGACGGTTCAGGCGCCGCTCGCAGCTGCGTACTCAGTGAGGAACACCTCCTCCAGCGACAGCTCGCGGCTGTCGAGCTCGACCACCTGGCACGCGGTCAGCCACGCCAGCAGAGGGCCGACCGGGCCGTGCACCGCGCAGGTCACCAGCTGTCCTTCGACGCGCGCGTCCGTGACGCCGGGCACGCGCGCGAGGTCGGCGGCGTCGCCCGGACGATCGACGACCGCCTCGACCCGGTGGGCCCGCACCGTGCGCAGCTCCAGGAGCGACCCGAGGCGGCGCAGGCGCCCGGCACGGATCAGCGCGATGCGGTCGCAGACCGACTCGATCTCGGAGAGCACGTGGGAGGAGAGCACCACGGTGGCGCCGGCGCTCACCGCCTCGGTCAGCATCGTCCGGAACTCCTGCTGGACGAGCGGGTCGAGCCCGAGGGTCGGCTCGTCGAGGATCAGCAGGTCCGGCCGGTGCATGAAGGCCTGCACGAGGTGCACCTTCTGCTTGTTGCCGTGCGAGAGCTTCTCGTAGCGGGCGCCGAGGTCGAGCTGCAGCCGCTCGGCGAGCGCCGCGATCCGGCTCGGCTCCACACCGCCCCGCAGCCCGGCCAGCAGGCCGATCACGTAGCCGGCGCTGACGTTCGGGTACTGCGGCAGCTCGCCCGGCAAGAAGCCCACCCGCCGCTTGACGGCGAGGCTGTCGCGGTGGGCATCCAGCCCGAAGATCGTCGCCGCGCCGCGATCGGGATGCACCAGGTCCATGAGCATGCGGATCGTGGTGGTCTTGCCCGCGCCGTTCGGTCCGACCAGGCCGAGGATCTCTCCCTGCTCGATCTCCAGGTCGAGGTCGAACACGCCCCGGCCCCGCCCGTAGTCCTTCGTCAGTCCGGCACACAACACGGCCGTCGTCATGCCTTCAGGCTCGTCCCGGCCGCACGGATCGGGGTAGGGGCCAGAGTCCCGAAACCGCGTCGAGCGACGCGCACGGCGTACGGGGTGACCGGAGGTCGACCACGCGCTTCCGGTCCGGCGGCGCCCCCTCGTGACGGTCCTACACTGAGGGTGCAGGCTCGGGCTGCCCCGAGACCACCCTGGGAGGCGTCATGCCCGGTGCAACCGTCGAGCAGCTGCCCACCTTCTGCCCGATGTGCGTCTCGCGCTGCGGCGCGACCGCCACGGTCACCGACGGGCGGTTCACCGCGCTGGGTCCCGATCCCGCCCACCCGACCGGCCGGGCGGTGTGCGTGAAGGGCAAGGCCGCGCCCCGCATCCTCGAGCACCCCGGCCGGCTGCTCCACCCGCTGCGTCGCACCAACCCCAAGGGATCGGCGGACCCGGGATGGGAGCAGATCACCTGGGAGGAGGCGCTGGACACGATCGCCTCGCGATTGCGGGAGATCGCCGACGAGAGCGGTCCGGAGGCCGTGGTGTTCGGCTCCGCCTCGCCCTCGACGTCCGCCCTGAGCGACTCGGTCGACTGGATCACGCGGTTGCGCCGCGCGTTCGGCAGCCCGAACTTCACGTGCTCGATGGAGCTGTGCGGCTGGGGTCGGTTCCTCGCGTCGACGTACACGTTCGGCGCCCCCGTGCCGGGCGCGTTCATGCCGGACCTCGACAACGCCGGCTGCATCCTCTACTGGGGCTACAACCCGTCGGTGTCGCGGCTCGTGCACGCCACCGCGACCGTCGAGGCGGTGAACCGCGGCGCGCGCCTGGTGGTCGTCGACCCGCGCCGGACCGGCCTTGCCAGCAAGGCCGACCACTGGCTCCAGGTGCGGCCGGGGACCGACGCGGCCCTGGCGCTGGGGCTGCTCCACGTGGTGCTCCGGGAGGGCTGGTACGACGAGACCTTCGTCCGCCGTCACACGAACGCCCCGCTCCTGGTCCGCGACGACACCGGGCGCCTGCTGCGCACCTCCGAGCTGGGCGAGCCCCTGGAGCCGGACGGCTACCTGGCCTGGGACGTGTCCTCGTCCCGGCCCGTCGCCCACGACCGGGGCGCGCGCAGCTACGGCGTCGACGAGGGCCGGCTCGCGATCTCAGGCACGGTCGACGTGCTGACCGCCGACGGACCGGTGCCGTGCGTGCCCGTCCTCGAGCGCCTGCGCCGGCACTGCGCGGGGTGGACGCCCGAGGCCACCGAGGCGGTCACGGGCGTCGCGGCGGAGGTGATCGTGGAGACCGCGCGCACCCTGTGGGAGTCGCGGCCGCTGGCGTTCTACGGCTGGAGCGGCCTGGAGCAGCACGCCAACACCACGCAGATGATCCGCGCCATCAACGTGCTGTACGCCCTCACCGGCTGCCTCGACGTCCCCGGCGGCAACGTTCTGTTCACCCCGGTGCCGACGAACCCGATCGACGGCTTCGACCTGCTCCCTGCCGACCAGCGGCCGAAGGCAATCGGCCTGCAGGACCGCCCGCTGGGGCCGGCTCGCTTCGAGTTCGTCACGGCCGAGGACGTCTACACCGCCGCCCTCGAGCACCGCCCCTACCGGGCGCGGGCGCTGGTGAACTTCGGCGCCAACCTGGTCATGGCCCAAGGCGACAGCGCGCGCGGCCGGGACGCCCTCGCGGAGCTGGACTTCTTCGTGCACGCCGACATCTTCGGCAGCCCGACCGCCGACCTCGCCGACATCGTGCTGCCGGTGGCCAGCCCCTTCGAGTCCGAGGCGCTCCGGGTCGGTTTCGAGGTCAGCCAGCAGGCGGCCGCGCACGTGCAGCTGCGCCGTCCCGCGGTCCCACCTCGCGGCGAGGCGCGCTCCGACCTGCAGATCGTCTTCGCGCTCGCGGAGCGGCTCGGGCTCAGGGAGCAGTTCTGGCACGGCGACATCGACGCGGCCTGGCGCCATCAGCTGGCCCCCAGCGGCATCACGCTGGAGGAACTGCGGGCCGAGCCCCGCGGTGTCTCCGCCGACGTGACCACGGTGCACCGCAAGCACGAGAGCCGCGGCTTCCGCACGCCGACCGGGCTGGTCGAGCTCTACTCGCAGGCGCTCGCGGAGCACGGCCAGCCGGCGCTGCCCACGTTCGTGGAGCCCCCGCTCAGCCCTCGCTCCCGGCCGGACCTCGCCGCCGAGTTCCCCCTGGTCCTCACGTGCGCCAAGTCGCTGCGTTACTGCGAGACGCAGCACCGCCAGGTCGCCGAGCTCCGCCGGGCCGCGCCCGACCCCCAGGTCGAGCTGCACCCCGACACCGCGGCGGGCCGGGGGATCGGCGCCGGTGACTGGGTGCGGATCAGCACGCCCCATGGCACGGTGCGGGCGCGCGCCAAGCTCAACGTCGGGCTCGACCCCGGCGTGGTGTGCGCCCAGCACGGCTGGGGGGAGGGCTGCGAGGAGCTCGGCCTGCCGGCGACGGATCCCTACGCTGCGGACGGCGTCAACCTCAACCTCGTGCTGAAGCAGACGCCCAGCGACCCGGTCAGCGGCAGCTCGCCGTTGCGGGCCTCGCTGTGCGACGTCGCTCGTGCGTGAGGCAGGGCCGACCATGTCAGCATCGATCGCGAACCGCGACCAGGCAGTCGGATGGGACGGCCCGGACGGGGAGCACTGGGCCCTGCACGCCGACACCTACGAAGCCGCCCTGGCGCCCTTCAGGCGCCGCCTGGTCGCCGCGGTGCCGGCGGGGGCGGACGTGCTCGACATCGGTTGCGGGACCGGCGCGATCGCTCGGGATCTCGGAGGCCGCATCGCCTCACTCGTGGGCGTCGACCTCTCGAGAGCGATGCTCGCCCGCGCCGCACGCTCGGCGCTCCAGAACTGCCGGTTCGTCCACGCAGATGTCCAGGTCCACGCGTTCGACGCGTCGGCGTACGACGTCGCGGTCTCGTCGTTCGGGGTCATGTTCTTCTCCGACCCGGTCGCGGCGTTCGCCAACATCAGGCGCGCGCTGCGGCCCTCCGGGAAGGCGCTGTTCCTCGTGTGGCGGGCGCTGGACCGCAACACCTGGACGGCTGAGCTGTGGAACGCGCTGAACCCGGGCCGGGACTTCCCCGCCCCGGAGCCGACCGCGCCCGGCGGTTACTCGCTCTCCGACCCCGACCGCGCCGCAAGCATCCTGGGCGCGGCTGGGTTCGTCGACCTGTCGTTCGAGCCGATCGACGCCCCGGTGACCTGGGGCCGGACCGTCGAGGAGGCCGTGGCCTTCTGGCACGATCAGCCGGTCGTGCGCGGCTTCGTCAAGGACCGGTCGGAGCAGGAAACACGAAAAGGCGATGGTCGCCTTGCGCGAACTCGTCGCGCGCCACCACTCAACGGTCGGCGTCTGCGTCCCCAGCTCGGCCTGGCTGATCACCGCGCACAACACCGGCTGACATCGTCACGTGCGTGTCCCCCGATCCGGCTTGCGGCGCCTTCGTCCTGGCCCGACGGGGCACGTGCACTAGGACCAACGGCCTAATGCGTGCCGGCACGCCTGGCCCTACCGTGGATCCCACCGTGTCTCCCGGGAGGGGCGCCCACATGACCGGATTCGGCATCGACCTCGGCACAGCCAACACCGTGGTGTGCCACCACCGTCGCGGGATCGTCCTCGACGAGCCCTCGGTGATGGTCGTGCGGCTGGCCGAGGCCCGGGCGCGCCGTGTCCGGCCGGTGCTGATCGGGCGGGAGGCACGTGACCTGATGGGCCGGTGCCCGGTCGGGCTCAGCGCGATGCGGCCGCTCCACGACGGCGTCATCGTCGACCTGGAGGCGGCCCGGGCGTTCGTGGTCGGGGTGCTGGAGAACCTCGCCATACCAGCGTGGTCGCGGGTCCGGCCCCGGGCGGTGATCGGGGTGCCGGCAGGTGCGAGCGCGCTCGAGCGACGGG
>JBQCEF010000294.1:0-2517 GCA_051960495.1 Nocardioides sp.
GTCGGCGTTCATCCCCTTCGACGAGCGGCTCGCGATCATCGACGACGTGATCAAGCCGGCGTACGCCGTGCTGTCCGCGATGTCCTAGCGGGTCGCGCGGGCGATATGCGGATGATCTCCGGCACCAGGCGCCGGAGATCATCCGCGAACCCGCGCCGCGGTGCAGTCCGGGCCGCAGGACCGCAGCTCCCCGGTCCAGCCGCGCGCCGACAGGAGCCGGGCGACCAGTCCCGCGAGCCGGCACGGGTCCAGCACCTGGCGCCAGCCGACGCGGATCGTCGTGTCGCCGGCGACCGCGCTGTCGATGTCGCGGTCCAGGTCGTCCCACCGGTCGGCGGCGAGCTCGTGGCCGAGCCGGCCGTCGAGCTCGACGACGGTGCGGAAGTGCAGGTACTCCACGTCCCGGAAGGCCACTCGACGCCCGGGCCGGACCCGTCGTTGGCGCACGCCGCGAGGAAGGCCGTGGGGCCGCTCGACTCGCGTGAGGTAGCGGTGCTCGAGGATGGAGTAGGCGCCGGTCGCGACGTCGACGAGCACGCCGGCCAGGAAGTGCCTGCGAGGGAGGCGCGTGCGGCGGCCCAGCGACGCCGCCAGCCGCGCCGCCGTCGTACGACGTGACTGGCAGGCGTCGGCCAGCACCGCAACGGCGGCCGCCTCGTCGGCGGCGTCCGACGCGACCTGCAGGACCGCCTCGTCGAAGTGGACCCGAGGGGGAAGGCGGCTCGGCTGGATCCTCTCGTCCAGGGCCGTCACGCGGTGGAGCGAGACGCCGTCACGTTCGACCTGCCGCCGTCGCGCGTCGATCGCTACGTGAATCGGCGAGGTGGGGTCCCCAGGCGCGCGGCCCGTGTGGAGGTCCAGCGCCGACTGGTGGGACAGGGCGGCCGGCCAGTAATAGAGCACGGCGGCCCAGGCGCGCTGGTGCCACGTCAACGGACCCGTGTGGTCGACGAAGACGCCGGGGTGGACGCGCGCCCACTCCCGCCTCCGGAGCCGGCGCTCGATCAGGTTGTCGTCGCCGCCGCACGAGAGGACCTGGCGGCGTGAGATGACACCACCCTGGTCCTGGAGCAGAAGCGTGATGTCGTCCATCCCGGCATGGTGTCCGGAGGGGGCGCGTGGCCGAGACGGGCAACGTCCGCCTGTGGATCCGGGGCGGTGGGCGGCGACCGTGGAGGATCTCCGGCACCGGGCGCCGGAGATCATCCGCGAACCCACGCCGAGCCAGCGTCAGGAGCCGTCGACGAGCGCCCGGATCCGCCGGTAGGCCCGCTCCGGCGTCATCGCGGCGCAGCCCAGCGCGACGGCGTGCGCGACGACCTGGGGCTCGGTCCGCATGAGCATCAAGCCGCGGCGCAGCAGCACCAGCGGCGGCTTGCGGTGCTCGCGCAGGTCCCGGGTCAGCCGCCGCCAGAACGTCACCAGCGGACGGTTCGCGACGCAGACCGCGTCGGCGAGCAGCCCGCGGTCACGGCAATCGCGGACGACCTCCTGAGCGAAGATCCCCTCGGCGACGAAGAACCGTCCGCCCGACAGGTCGAGCTTGCGGTGCCCGGTGCGACCGTCCCTGGCGAGCTCGTAGACCGGCACCTCGGCGACCCCGTCGTGGCAGATCCGCTCGATGGTGTCGACGGCCTCCTCACGCAGCCAGGAATCGGGGTGGTCCCAGTCGACGATGTCCGCGCCCGGACCGATCGACACCCGCGGCAGGGTCGGGTCGTGGCCGTCCTTGTAGAAGTCGTCGAGGTTGACGAAGGGGAGGCCCAGGCGTCGGCAGAGCCGCGACTTGCCCGACCCCGACGGACCGGCGAGGACGATCACCTGAGCGCGCACCGCGACATTGTGTCCCACGCACTAGGGTCGTCCACCATGCACACCCCTCTCGTGCCCGTCCTGGTCGCCGGCGCGCTCGCGATGCTCGCCGGGGCGTTCTTCTGGTGGCGCGGCTGGTTGATCCGCCGCGCCGACAGCGGCTTCGTCGGCCGGTCGGTCGCGACGACGGCCGAGGTGACCGACCTGCGCCTGCTCGACACCAACTCGTGGGACGGCGAGCGGGAGACCGTGTGGTTCCCCGTCGTGCGGTTCGCGCTGCCCGACGGCCGGGTCGTGGAGGCGCAGACGGTGTACGGCGCCGACCCTGCCCCCACTCGGCCCGGCCGGACCGAGCCGGTGCGCTACGACCCCGACGACCCGACCCGCGTCATGCTCGCCCGGGGCGGCACCCGGCCCGGCACGCTCGGCGTGATGTTCACCGTGCTCGGCGTGGCCGGCATCCTGGTCGGCCTCCTGGCGGTCGGCACGTGGGTGCTGTTCGTGCTGGTGCTGAGGGTCCCCGCGTGAGCACGTCGTACGTCGTGCGCGACCGTCGGGCGGTGGTGCTGGCGCTGCTGGGGACCGGCGTGGCGATGGCCGTGGCCGTGCTGCTGGCGCCCACCACCGGCTCCTGGCCGAGCACGCTGGTGGCCCTGGTCGTCATCGGCTACCTCGCGTCGGTGCAGCTGCGGGCCGTGCGCGAGC
>JBQCEF010000295.1:0-3236 GCA_051960495.1 Nocardioides sp.
AGGGCACCTTCGAGACCTTCGCCGCGATCGCTGACAAGAAGTTCGGCGGGACGCTGGCCGGGACGATCACCGTGACCGCCGGGCTCGGCGGCATGGGCGGCGCGCAGCCGCTGGCGGTCACCATGAACGACGGCGTCGCGATCTGCATCGACGTCGACCAGTCGCGCATCAGCCGTCGCATCGAGCACCGCTACCTCGACGAGCAGGCCGACTCGCTGGAAGACGCGGTCGAGCGGGCCGTCAAGGCGCGCGAGGAGAAGCGCGGGCTGTCCATCGGCGTCCTGGGCAACGCCGCCGAGCTCCTGCCCGAGCTGCTGGAGATGAAGGCCCCGATCGACATCGTCACCGACCAGACCTCGGCTCACGACCCGCTCGCCTACCTCCCGGTCGGTGTGCCGTTCGAGGATTGGAAGCAGCGGGCCGAGAAGGACCCCGTCGGCTTCACGAAGGAGGCGCAGGCCGCCATGGCCGTGCACGTGCGGGCGATGGTGGAGTTCCAGGACGCGGGCGCCGAGGTGTTCGACTACGGCAACTCGATCCGCGACGAGGCCCGCAAGGGCGGCTACGACCGGGCGTTCGAGTTCCCCGGCTTCGTGCCGGCGTACATCCGCCCGCTGTTCTGCGAGGGCAAGGGCCCGTTCCGGTGGGCCGCGCTGTCCGGTGACCCCGCGGACATCGCCGCAACCGACCGCGCGATCAAGGAGCTGTTCCCGGCTGAGGAGAAGCCGGAGTACGCCCGCCTGCACAGGTGGCTCGACATGGCCGCCGAGCGGGTCCACTTCCAAGGCCTGCCGGCACGCATCTGTTGGCTCGGCTACGGCGAGCGGCACCGCGCCGGCCTGAAGTTCAACGAGATGGTGGCCAGCGGTGAGCTGAAGGCGCCGATCGTCATCGGTCGCGACCACCTCGACTGCGGCTCGGTCGCCTCGCCCTACCGCGAGACCGAGGCGATGCTCGACGGCTCGGACGCGATCGCCGACTGGGCCCTGCTCAACGCCCTGGTCAACACGGCCTCCGGTGCCACCTGGGTCTCCCTCCACCACGGCGGCGGCGTGGGCATCGGCCGCTCGCTGCACGCCGGGCAGGTCACGGTCGCCGACGGCACCGATCTCGCAGCCGAGAAGATCGAACGGGTGCTGACCAACGACCCGGGCATGGGCGTCATCCGACACGTCGACGCCGGCTACGACCGCGCGGTCGAGGTCGCCACCGAGCGGGACGTCCGTATCCCGATGCGGGGGCGCTGATCACCATGGTGGACGACTTCGAGCGCATGTGGTCCGACCTGACCCCGGTCGGCCGATCGCCTCGCTCGGGCGGCTACTTCCGCCAGCCCTTCACCGCACCCGAACGTGAGCTCGACGCCTGGTTCCGCGAACAGGCCACGGCCCGCGGGCTCGACCTCGAACGCGACGCGACCGGCAACCTCATCGCCTGGTGGCGTACCGGGTCGGGGCCCGGTGTCTTGACCGGCTCGCACCTCGACTCGGTGCTCGACGGAGGCGCGTACGACGGCCCGCTCGGCGTCGTGTCCGCGCTCGCAGCGGTGGACGAGCTTCGCGCCCGAGGGTTCGAGCCCGAACGGCCCATAGGCGTCGGTGTCTTCGTCGAGGAGGAAGGGTCCCGGTTCGGCCTGGCCTGCCTCGGCTCCCGCCTGGCGACCGGGTCGACAAGTTGGGAGCACGCCAGGGCCCTGCGGGACCGGGACGGCGTGGCGTTCGGCGACGTGGTCGACGGCGGCGGGCCGGGCCTGCTGGAGCCTGTCAACTTGGCTGTGTAAGTTGCCGGTTCCAACTTTTAGTTGATGTTGTTTCCGATTCGGTCGGGATAGGCGACGGCGAGGGCGCCGAGTGCGGCTTTCCAGCCGGTGACGATCTGGCCTTCGACGAGCTTGCCGGGGGCTTTTCGCTGGTCGGGGGGTAGGCCCTTTTCCTTGGCGCGTTCGCGGGCTCGCTTGTCTTCGATGTCGCGGATCGCGAGCCAGAGCAGCTTCACGACGGCTTCGTCGTTGGGGAAGTGGCCGCGGTTCTTGATGATCTTGCGCAGCTGGTAGTTCAGCGACTCGATCGCGTTGGTGGTGTAGATGACCTTGCGCAGCTCGGGCGGGAAGGCCAGGAACGGGATGAACCGCTCCCAGGCCGAGCGCCAGGTCGCCACCGTCGCGGGGTACTTCTTGCCCCAGACCGAGTCGGCGAAGGCGTCCAGCTCGGTTTCGGCGACCTCTGCGGTCGGGGCGGTGTAGATCGGTCGCAGCGCGGTGGCGACCTTCTTGCGGTCGCCGTAGGAGATGAACCGCATCGAGGCCCGGATCAGGTGCACCACGCAGGTCTGCACGGTCGTTTGCGGCCAGGTGGCCTCGATTGCCTCGGGGAACCCGGTCAGCCCGTCGCAGCAGACGATCAGCACGTCGCGGATCCCGCGGTTGCGCAGCTCGGCGCAGACCCCGGCCCAGAACTTCGCGCCCTCGCTGGCCTGGACCCAGATCCCCAGCACATGCTTGACGCCGTCGAGGTCGACACCCACGGCGATGTGCGCGGCGCGGTTGCGGACCTGATGGCCCTCGCGGACCTTCACCACCAGCGCGTCGAGGTAGACGACCGGGTAGATCTCCTCCAGCGGCCGCGACTGCCAGGCCTTGACCTCCTCGAGCACCGCGTCGGTGATGTTCGAGATCGTCTCGTGCGACAGCTCGGTGCCGATCGTGCGGGCCAGGTGGTGCTGAATGTCGCGGATCGTCATCCCGCCGGCATAGAGACTGATGATCATCTCGTCCAAACCCCCGACGCGCCGGGCGCCCTTGGGCACCAGCCGCGGCTCGAAACTGCCGTTGCGGTCCCGGGGGCCGTCCAAGGCGATGTCGCCGACCTCGCTGGCCAGCGTCTTGGGCGTCGTGCCGTTACGAGAGTTCGGGCTGCCCCGGCCGGCCGGATCGCCCTTCTCATAACCCAGGTGATCGGTCAGCTCGGCCTGCAGACCACGCTCGAGGACTGCCTTGACCATCTCCGGCAGGAACCCGCCCTCACCGGTCAGCTGCAGGCCGCCGTCATCGACGCGGGCCATCAAGTCGTCGAACACGCCCGCCGCAGCCATCTCCTGGACGACCTCACGCGCCGTCCTCGGCTCCGGACCCGGACTCCCAAACGGCGTCTCCGAGCCCGGGCGATCTTCAGTCATGCTCATGTCTACTACTCCTCAGCCGAGGAGCCGACTACTTACACAGACGATCTGACACCTCC
>JBQCEF010000296.1:0-2367 GCA_051960495.1 Nocardioides sp.
CCGAGCAGCATCTCCTGCTGCAGGCGGTGCTCGCCGGATCCACCGTAGAGCCGGTCGGTGACGCCGCGCAGCGCCTCGTCGTTGGCCTGGGTGTCGGAGTCGAGCAGCAGCAGGGGCACCCGGCCCACCTGCGCCTTCCACACGTGCGCGACGAGCCGGCGCCCCCCGGGCAGGTCGACGACGATCTGGCAGGGCGTGCCGTCGTCCTCGCGCAGCAGGCTGAGCGGCAGGCCGTCGGGGTCGAGCACCGGGTAGGTCTCCTGCTGCCAGCCCTCGCGCGACAGCGACTGCTTGAAGTAGCCCGTCTTGTAGAACAGTCCGACACCGACGATGGGTACGCCGAGGTCGGAGGCGGCCTTGAGGTGGTCGCCGGCCAGGATGCCGAGACCGCCGGAGTACTGCGGCAGCACCGCGGTGATGCCGAACTCCGCGGAGAAGTACGCGATCGAGCGGGGCAGGCCCTCACCGCCGACGTCGCTCTGGCCCTGGGTCTGGAACCACCTGGGCTGCTCGACGTACTCCGCGAGGTCGGCGGCGGCCGCTTCCACCTTCGCCACGAAGGTGGGGTCGTCCGCGAGCTCGGCCAGCCGCTCGGGGGCCAGGTCACCGAGGAGCGCGACCGGGTCATGGCGCACGGCCTGCCATCGCTGGGGGTCCAGGTCGGCGAACAGCTCGCGGGTGGGCGCGTGCCACGACCACCGGAGGTTGCTCGCCAGGTCACCCAGGGCCGCGATGGGCTCGGGCAGTACGGTGCGGACGCTGAATCGACGGATTGCTCTCACGACGCAAGAGCGTAGACCGTGAAGGCCGCGGATCCGACACCCAGAGTCAACTTCTTGCGAACTTCTGCAATTCGTTGCAGAACTCGTCGGCACCCGTCAGGCTGCGGCGCTGCGCCCCGCAGCGGCCGGGGTCGCCACGGTCGAGAGTGCAGCGCCGGGCGGTCCTCGGTAGCGTCGGCGCGGTGATCGGACGTATCCCCGTGATGTCGGTGACCCCAGACGTGGACTGCGGGCGCTGGCCCGCCCGCGCCGTCGTGGGCGAGGCGGTGCCCGTGCGCGCCACCGTGTTCCGCGAGGGCCACGACGCGGTCGCCGCGAGCGTGGTGCTGGTCGACCCCGACGGCGTCGAGCAGCGGCCTCGGCGCATGACGCTGCTGGAGCCCGGTCTCGACCTGTGGGGCGCCGACGTCGTGCCCGACCGCGAGGGCGACTGGACCTTCCGGGTCGAGGGCTGGTCCGACCCCTACGCCACGTGGGAGCACGACGCCGTCATCAAGGTGGCCGCGGACGTCGACACCGAGCTGATGCTCACCGAGGGCGCGCTGCTGCTCGAGCGGGCCGCGGCCACGAAGGGCCGGCCCGCCTCGCACGTGCAGGCCCTGCGCGACGCGGTCACCGGTCTGCGCGACACCACGAGGCCCGCGCAGGCCCGCCTCGCCGCCGGCACCTCCCCCGCCGTCCACGCCGCGCTGGCCGCCGACCCGGTGCGCGAGATGGTCACCGCGAGCGCCGACCACGTGATCCGCGTGCAGCGCGAGCGCGCGCTCGTGGGGGCCTGGTACGAGTTCTTCCCGCGCTCGGAGGGCGCGATCTACGACCCGGCCACCGAGTCCTGGACCTCCGGCACCCTGCGCACCGCGGCGAAGCGGCTGCAGGCCATCGCCGACATGGGTTTCGACGTCGCCTACGTGACGCCGGTGCACCCGATCGGGGCGACGAACCGCAAGGGCCGCAACAACACCCTCGACCCGCGTCCCGGCGACCCGGGCTCGCCGTACGCCATCGGCTCGAAGGACGGCGGCCACGACGCGATCGAGCCGAGCCTCGGCACCTTCGACGACTGGGACGCCTTCGTGGCCGAGGCCCGCCGCCTCGGCCTCGAGGTGGCCCTCGACCTGGCGCTGCAGTGCTCGCCCGACCACCCGTGGGTCATCGAGCACCCCGAGTGGTTCACCACCCGCGCCGACGGGACGATCGCCTACGCCGAGAACCCGCCGAAGAAGTACCAGGACATCTACCCGCTCAACTTCGACAACGACCCGGACGGCATCTACGCCGAGGTGCTGCGCGTCGTCCTGAAGTGGGTCGAGCACGGGGTCACGCTCTTCCGCGTCGACAACCCGCACACCAAGCCGGTGGAGTTCTGGGAGTGGCTGATCGCGTCGGTGAAGAAGAAGCACCCGGACGTGATCTTCCTGGCCGAGGCGTTCACCCGGCCGGCGATGATGCACACGCTGGCCAAGGTCGGCTTCCACCAGTCGTACACGTACTTCGCCTGGCGCAACACCAAGGAGGAGCTCACCGAGTACCTCACCGAGCTCTCGGGCGAGTCCGCCGACTACATGCGGCCCAGCTTCTGGCCGAC
>JBQCEF010000297.1:0-2107 GCA_051960495.1 Nocardioides sp.
CGAACGACCTGGCCCGCTTCCACGTCGAGTCCCTGCGCGGCTCCGGCCGGGCGAGCAGCGCCGCCCCGCTGCTGAACCGGAACGACCCCACCTACGCCCAGCCGATCGAGCGCGTCGACGGCGTCGACGTGACCGGGGATGCCTGGCTGGCGCAGGTGATCGACCTGTGGGGGCTCAAGGTCAAGCCGTCGGACCTGTACGAGTACCGCATGGGCGGGGCCCGCAACTACGCCGATGTGCGGCGCCTGCGCGAGGCCGGACTCACCCCGGCCCGGATCAAGGCACTGCGGCTCGTGCACGGCAAGGCAGAGCCCTGGGACCCGCCTACTCGCCGCGCCATGCGCAGCATCGAGGCCACCCTCAAGGTGCACGCCAGCACGCCCTGACAGACCCGCCCGCCACACTGACCCGCAGCCGGGAGAGCGAGCCCGGCCAGACAGGAGGACCACCATGACCGCAGACCTGGACGCCCAGTTCGAGCAAACCGCCCTGGAGCGGCGCACCCGCCACGAATACTGGGCCTACCTCGGCCTGGACAACCTGCCCCACGTCGCCGAGCGGATCCACAACCTGCTGGACGGGCGCCGCTTCTCCGCCGTCGCCCGCGTCTACCGGGGTCGTGACGACCAGTTCGCACACCCGCCGCAGATCATCACGGGGCTGCACGTCGAGCAGGGCCTGGAGGACGCCATCATCGAACTGGCCCAGCCCCACGCCGGGCACCCGGACTTCCCGGACGAGTGGCGGCGGTGAGGATCGCCCGGCTGCTGCGCGGGCTCGCGGACCGGCTGGACCCGGACGGCGGGCTGGTCGAGGTGACCCTGCCCGACGTCGACGCGGACCAGTCGGTCCCCCCGGCGCCGCCGCTGGCCCCGGACACACCGGAGGACCTGGGCTGGTGGGCGATCCGCGCCGTCGACCTCAAGGAACTCCTACGCCGCGTCGGCGACGGGGAGGACTGGGAGTGGGTGTGGAACGAGGCGTACGCCAACAGTGCCCACATCCCGCCCGGCATGGAGCCCTGGGAGGACTGACCGGCACGGCGCGACACTAAGGGTGTCCACGGGGAAGCGTCCGGCCCGCCCACAAGGACGGACCCCGGAGGTCTCCGCATGCTCAGCAACACCGCCGTCGTCTACACGCCCGACAGTGCCATCAAGGTCACCCTGGCCGTCGAGGTCGACGACGTCGTCACTGCCCACGACATCCGCGACGCCATCGACTGCGCCGCCACGCGCACCCTCGCCGCGCTGACCGCTTGCGATGCCGAGCACGAGCACGAGGTCGAGGCGCCCGCCAACGCCGCCGAGCCCGAGGAGGGCAAGAAGCGCGAGAGCGCGGCGCTCACGCACATCGGCAACGCCGCCAACTACTGGGAGGGCGGGGACCGCTTCCGGTTCGGGGCCTACGGCGGCGACCTGGACGTGTGCCGCGACGTCGTCGTCGACGTGCCCGAGGGGGCGGTCGCTGTCTTCCTCCACGTCGGGCACACCTACCGGAACGCCGGTGCGGACCTGGCCATCTACGTCGACGGCCAGTTCCGTCGGCAGTGCACGGCCGTGGAGGGCGACACCCTGGTCGTGCACGTCACCGGCGCCCGCGAGGTCCGGCTGACCCCCCTCGGGGACACCCGTGAGTCCTACGGCTACGTCGGCCCGGCCAAGGTGATGCTCCGCCCCGTCGAGGGGGTCGAGTTCTACACCGCGACGGCTGGCACGCGCGAGGCGCACGCCTGCCCGCAGATCCAGGCCGACGCGGCGCTCCGTCGCCACCACTTCGCCGACGGCGGTCTCATCGCCCCGTACGACGCCGGTGGCGTGGTGCCCGAGGGCGCAGGCGTGGGGCGCGGCAGCGACCTGCGCGCCCGCATCCAGGACATCGCCAGCGCGCACCTCTGACCGCCGCTGCACACCCGCTTAGCGTTCACCCCAGGACGCTAAGCGGGGGCACGCGGCACGGTGCCCGGAGAATCTCGACGGAAGGCACACCTTGAGCGACGACGTCACGCCCATGACGGCCGACGACCTGGCGCTCGTCCCCGCACCCCAGGACGAGGCGCCCGCGTTCGCCGACCCGGACTACGACCCGGCCCACGACACCCTGGACG
>JBQCEF010000298.1:0-3658 GCA_051960495.1 Nocardioides sp.
CCACCTGAGAAATCAGGTTCCACTACCGAAGGTAGACCGGACCCTGACCCGTGGTCTCGTGACGCTCGCTTCGCTCGCTCCTCAACCCCCGCACCCGCGCGGATGCACCCGTGCGCGCCCGGCCCCCCGGGCGGCGATAGCGTCGGGCCCATGCCTGCACCAGTCATCGTCGCCGAGATCGTCCGCTCCGGGTTCGTCGAGGGCCATCACTACGGGTCGGTCGTGATCCTCGGCCGCGACGGCGAGGTCGAGTGGTCGGTTGGCGACGTGGAGTCGCCGGTCCTGCCGCGCTCGTGCAACAAGCCCATCCAGGCGCTCGGCATGCTGCGCGCCGGCCTCGAGCTCGACGGTGAGCTGCTCGCGCTGGCCTGCGCGTCCCACTCCGGCGAGCCGTTCCACCTCGAGGGCGTCCGCCGGATCCTCGCGGGTGCCGGGCTCGCCGAGAGCGACCTGCAGACGCCGCCCGGCTACCCGCTCGATGATGACGCGCGGGACCAGCTGATCCGTGCCGGCGGCGCCCAGTCGTCGATCGCGATGAACTGCTCCGGCAAGCACGCCGCCATGCTTGCCACCTGTGTCGCGAACGACTGGGACACCAAGACCTACCTGGAGCCGGACCACCCGCTGCAGAAGGTCATCGCCGACACGTTCGCCGAGCTGACCGGCGAGTCGATCGAGGTAGTCGCCACCGACGGCTGCGGGGCGCCCCTGCTCTCCACCTCGTTGACCGGGCTGGCCCGAGCGTTCCGCACGCTGGCCACCGCCGACTCCGGCCCGGAGCGCCGGATCGCCGACGCCATCCGCGCGTTCCCGGAGTGGACCTCGGGGACGCGGCGTGACGAGGCTGCTCTGCTGAAGGCGATCCCCGGTTCGATCGGCAAGGCCGGCGCCGAGTCCTGCTACGCAGTGGCGCTCGGGGACGGGCGGTCGGTCGCGCTGAAGACCGACGACGGGGCGCCGCGGGTGCGTCCGGTGCTGATGGCCGCGGCGCTGGAGCGGATGGGTGTCCCGGACGAGCCGGGAGTCGACGGCGCCGGGGTGCGTCGTACAGGTGTGGTGGATCTGCTCGGCGGAGGCCGCCCGGTCGGAGCAATCCGCCCTGTGTTCTGAGGGACCGGCGGCGGCACGCCTCTGCTGCTGGGCGAACCGAAGCCCTATGCTCGGGGCTGGAGTCGAGCAGAGGTGGAGGCGGTGACAGGCAAGCGGCCCGGGCGACTCCAGAAGATCGCCTACGACGCCAGCCCGATCAACGCCTCGGTCGTCGACGTCGAGGCCCGGATCGGCTGGCTGCTCGCCATGTCGCGGCTCCATCACGCCGACCCGCAGTGGCGCGACGGCAAGGTGTTCGTGGAGGCGCTCGCCGACGCCGGCATGCCGGCCAGCCGGAGCCTGGTGTCCCGGTGGGAGTCCGGTGAGATCCCGGTGTCCTACGAGGCGATGGCGGCCTACGAGCGGGTGCTCGGCATCCCGACCGGGCAGATCTCCTCGATCACCGCCTACGTCAGCGCCAGCCTCCCGCGCGTGAAGACCCGCCTCGTCCGTCCGAAGCTGGACCCGGCGTCCGGCGCGTTCGCCGACCGGCTCGACGACCTCATCGAACGCTGCGAGGACGGGGCGGCGCTGGCGACCGACTGGCACGACCTCGGCTGGCACCTGTCAGCGGTGCCGCTGGCGCACCTGCGCGCCCGGACCTGGCAGGCGCTGTGCACCCGGCTGGTCACGGACCTGCCCCGGACGGTGAAGCTCGCCTACCGCCAGTACAGCGTCGCGGCGTTCAATCTCGCCCAGGTCCAGCGCGCGCACGCCTACCTCGTCGACGCGATCGCCGACTACGTCGCCGACCCCGACGTCCAGGTGATCACCAACCCGGTCGGGCTGCTCGACCGGATCCCCACCCGCGAGGCGGCGAAGCTGGTGCTCGGCCTGGTCGAGAATCCGCCCAACGACGCGGCGTTCCGCGTCGGAGTCTGGGTGGCGACGACCAAGCTCACCCACGGGGACTTCAGCCGCGAGGAGCTCGACCAGCTCGACATGCTCATCCTCCACGCCTGGCGGCGCGACCCGGTGAGGGCGGGCGAGGAGCTTGCCGAGCTGATCGCGGTGCTGCCCGAGGGGATGCGCTCGACGCTGGTCCAGGCCGCGACCCGGGCGGGCCGCCGCAAGCTGGGGTACGTCGTGGAGCACGGCGAGGAGATCGTCGCGGCGCGGGCTCGTGAGTTCAGCCAGATCGTCGCCGACAAGGCGCGCACGTTGGTGCCGCAGGAGGCGTCGTACGACGAGGACCGCATGCTGCCGCGCATGGTGCGCGAGGCGATGTTCCACCGCGACTCCGAGCGCCGCCACCTCGCCGCGCTGCTGATCGCGTCCTCCCCGTTCGCGCGCGCCGTCACCGACTGCCTGCTGGTCTTCCTCGGCGACCCCGAGCAGTCCCAGTGGACGCGCAGCCGGATGGCCACCCTGGTGCGCTACCTCAGCGACGACACCCATCGACTGCGGATGGTCGGCATGATCAACGACCCCGTGGAGGACGTCCGGTCCACCATCGTCCAGGGTCTCGGGCACATGCCGCTGAGCCCCACCTCCGACCAGGCGCTGCGGGCCTCGCTCGGCCGCGACTGGTCGATGAGCGAGCGCGCGAAGATGTATGCGTTGGGCATGTCGGGGTCCCCGGCGCTGCCCACCCTCGCCGCCTCGGCGCAGGCGCCCGAGTGGCAGCGCTCTGCGGCCCGGTGGTGGCACCGCCAGGGCCCAGCGCTCTTCGTGTGAACCGGCAGTTTGCTGCGAGCATCCAAGTGATCTGTGGCAATTGCGCTTGCTGAGTTTATACTGTGTCGTCGTTCACGCCGTACGGCCCTTGTTTTTGCTAGCAAGAGTTAGCATTATGGAGACATGGCAAGGACAGGGGTCGGCAAGACCGTCGAGTCGCTCGGGGACTACCTCCGCGAGCAACGGCTGGCTGCCAAGTACTCACTGCGGCAGCTCGCCGAGCAGGCTGGCGTGTCCAACCCCTACCTGAGCCAGATCGAACGCGGCCTTCGCAGGCCGTCGGCCGAGGTGCTGCAGCAGATCGCCAAGGCGCTTCGCATCTCCGCGGAGGCGTTGTACGTCCGCGCGGGGATCCTCGACCTCGAGGACGGAGAGGTCCGGTCGGTCGAGCTCGCGATCCTTGCGGACACCGGGCTCACCGAGCGACAGAAACAGTCGTTGCTGGACGTCTACACCTCGTTCCGCGCAGCGAACACCCACTCCACAGGAGGAGAATGACAATGGCTACCACCAAGAACAAGCAGTTCAAGTTCGATGCCACCCGCCCGTTCTACGCCGCGGTCGGCGCCGGTGACCTGGCCGTCGAGTTCGCTCGGACCGCCACCGCCGACGTGCAGGCTCGCGCCGCGAAGGTCGACCTCGAGCCCAAGGTCCTGCGGGACCAGGCGCTCACGCTGGTGAGCACCCGCGTCGAGGAGCTGCAGGGCGACGCCAAGAAGGCGCAGGCCGCCTTCGAGGCCCGTCTCGCCGAGCTGCAGTCCGACGCTAAGTCGCTGCCCGAGCGCATCGAGAAGCTCGTGAACGACTACCGGGCGGAGCTGAACAAGACCGTCGAGGAGTTCAACAAGGCCTACCTCGAGCTCGCGGGTCGCGGCGAGGACTTCGTCAAGCG
>JBQCEF010000299.1:0-3617 GCA_051960495.1 Nocardioides sp.
GACCCTCGCGCCCGACCGATCCGCCGCCGCCGATGCACAACGCGGACGCCAGCGCCTTCACCACCGCGACCTGCGGCGCGATGCGGCCCCCACGCTTGGCCACCGCGAACATCACCTCGGGGACGCCGTGTCCCCGGGCCTCGCGGGCGAAGAAGTAGACCAGCGGCCCGTAGAGCAGCCCCGCGACCACCGGTGCCCCGACGACGAACCAGGCGCCGAGGCCGGGCAGCCACGGGTGGGCGGCATGGCCTGCCGCCGCGTAGTCCTGGTGGCCCGAGAGGAGCGCGGTGAACGTGGTGATGAGCCATCGGAACGCGACCGCCCCGAGCCCGGCGCCCGCGCCCACGCCGAGGGCGAGCAGCAGCAGCCCCCACTCCGAGGACCTGATGCCGCTGGTGAAGGAGACAGAGGCTGCGCGGGCCGAGACATTCACCTTTGCAGTATGCAATAGTTATGTTGCGCAGTGCAAAACAGGAGGGGTGGCGTGGCAGACCAGGAGGAGGCTCGGCACCAGACCGCCGATGCCGCGGTGGACGCCGTACTGACGGCATCGCGCCTGCTCGTGGCGATCTCCGCGCGATCGTTCGCCGAGGTCGAGAACATGCTGACGCTCCCCCAGTTCCGCATGCTGGTGGTGCTCGACCGCGCGGATGCGATGAACATCTCGCGCCTCGGCGAGCACCTCGACGTGATCCCCTCGACGGCCATGCGGATGGTGGACCGGCTCGCCGCGGCCGGCATGGTCCGCCGGGACGCCAGCAGCTCCAACCGCCGCGAGGTCCTCGTCATGCTGACCCCGGAAGGTCGCCGGGTGGTCCGCAGGGTCACCCGGCGCCGGCGCAACGAGCTGGCCCGAATCGTGCAAGCCCTGGCCCCGGCCGAGCAGCGGAAGCTGGTCAGTGCGCTCTCCGCGTTCACCGCCGCGGGCGGCGAGCCCGTGGTCGACGGCACCGATCTCGCGTGGTGAGCGAAACAACAACTGTGTAATTACACGGCGCGCCTGCTTGACAATCGTTCATTTCTTTCACACAAGTCTCGTTGTGCCCCTAGACTCCCAGCGTGCTCCGACTCCTGCGCGGTATCGCCACGTCCACCTGCCTGCTGCTGCTGGCTGCCCTCGGCCTGGTCGCGGTCCCCTCGACGGCCGCCGCCGCGTCCACCCTGCTGTGCACGGGGTACGTCGGCTGCGGCTCGCTCGGGATGTCCGACGCGGGCTACTCGCGAGCCAGCGGCACCATGTGGTGGCGGATGTTCACCGGGCACAACTGCACGAACTACGTCGCCTACCGGATGGTGCAGAGCGGCCTGCCGAACACGCGGCCCTGGTCCGGCGGCGGGAACGCCCGCTACTGGGGCACCTCCAACGCCGAGCTCACCGACGACGTCCCCACGGTGGGATCGGTCGCCTGGTGGGGGGCCTACGTCAAGCCCGCCGGCGCCGCCGGCCACGTCGCCTACGTCGAGCAGGTGGTGTCCCCCGACGAGATCATCGTCTCCCAGGACAGCTGGGGCGGGGACTTCTCGTGGGCCCGGATCACTCGTGACAGCGGCCGCTGGCCGAGCGGCTTCGTGCACTTCAACGACCTGGCCCTGACGAACACGGCCCCGCCCGTGGTCTCCGGGGAGACCCGGGTCGGCTCGATGCTGACCGCGACGCCGGGCACCTGGAACGCCACCGACCTCGTCTACCGCTACATCTGGAAGGCGGGCAGGAGGAAGATCGCGACCGCGACCGGACCGACGGTCCAGCTGACCACCGCCGAGCAGGGCAAGAAGATCCGGGTCAAGGTGACCGCGACGAAGGCCGGGTACTACGAGACCACGGCCGCCTCGCCGCGGACCGCCGCGGTCGAGCCCGGCTCGATCACCAGCACCGCGCCGCCGACGGTCACCGGTGACGCCGAGGTCGACGGCACGCTGACCAGCACGGCCGGCAGCTGGTTCCCCGAGCCCACCGCGGTCACCTACCAGTGGTCCGCCGATGGTGTGCCCGTGCCCGGAGCCACCGGCAGCAGCTTCGTGCCCGGCCCCGACCAGGTCGGCCGCGTTGTCACGGTCGCCGTCACCGCCTCGAAGGAGGGCTACACCGACGTGTCGGCCCTGTCGGGAGCCACCGCGCCCGTCGCCCCCGGCACCTTCTCCGCGACGTCGCCAGCGACCGTGCGCGGCACCGCCCGGCCCGGCCAGACCCTGACCTTCACGCCTGCCCGGTACACCCCCGCCGGCAACGTGGCCGTGCAGTGGTACCGCGGCGCGCTCGCGGTCCCCGGCGCCACCGCGAGCACGTACGACGTCAGCAACGAGGACCTCGGGGAACGTGTCACGGCCACGATGACCATCACCCGGCCGGGATACACGCCGCTCGAGCTGCGGGCTCCGTGGAGTGCGCGCGTCAAGGCAGACTCCACCATCGCGGTGAAACCCGAGCAGCGCCGTCACGGTCTCGGGCTGGCCGTCACGGTCGCCGCCCCCGGCGTGGCCGACGTCGCCGGCGTGATGCGCGTGACGTTCCGCGGTGAGGTGATCAAGACCAAGCGCGTCCGCGACGGGCACGCCACCGTCCTGCTCAAGGGCCTGCCCGCGGGGAGCCGCAAGGTCAAGGTCCGTTTCGTCAGCACCCTCAGCGTGCGCGGCAGCACCTGGAAGGAGCGCGTCCGGGTCCGGTAAGGGCCGTTGGTCCCTGGCGACCCGCCGCGTGGACGACGAGGCTGGTGCCATGAGGACGACCAGACCGGCAGCACAACGGCAACGCGCGGCCACCGAGGCGCTCGGCGAGCTCGGCCCCTCGCTGCGCGAGCACGAGCTGCTCAGCATCCAGTGCGCTCACGGCCACCACCTCGGGGCGGTCTACGAGACCGCGGCCGGGCTGGTGGTCCGCACGCTCACCGGGCCCCATGCCCACGGCTCCAAGGACCGGCTGGACGCACCGCACCACGCCGCCACCCACGGCGCGGTCGTGATGGACCTGCTGGTCATCCCCACCGGCGCCGGCGACGAGCTGCCCGCCTGGTGCGACTGCGGCCCGCGGCTGCTCTCCCGCGAGGCGCTGACGGCCGAGATCCGCCGCGGCCGGCGGACCGTGCACCTGGCCTGAGCCGCGCCGCCGCGGTGCGGCTCAGTGCTCTGGCACGGTTCAGTGCCTGGTCCGCACGTCGTCGGGCAGCTCGTGTCCCGTCGCCTGGCGCGGCACCGACTGCGGCTCGGGACGGCGGGTCGGGACGATCTCCACCGGACACACCCCGGCGCGCAGCACCGCACGGGCCTTCGAGCCCAGCGCGGTGCCGAAGTGCACCCCCTCGCCGCGGCGACCCATCACCAGCAGGTCCGCCTCGCGCCCGGCAGCGACCAGGGCGTCGGCCACGCTGTCGAAGATCAGGTCGACGCGCACCTCGACCTCGGGGAAGTCCGCGCGGAGACCGGCCACCAGCGACCAGATGGTCGGCTCGGTCTGGCTCCGCCACGCCTCCACGGCGCCGCTGCTGTCGAGCGCGACGTCGTACGGCGGCAGCGGTCGCCACGCGTGGACCACCACGACGTCGGCCTTCCGCTGCTGGGCGGCCGCGAACGCGAAGCGCAGCACGTCGCGGTTTCCCGACGTGCCGTCGACCGCGGCCACG
>JBQCEF010000300.1:0-9393 GCA_051960495.1 Nocardioides sp.
CGACCGTCGGCTTGATCCCGACTCACCCGTTGAAGGCGGCCGGGCAGGAGATCGAGCCGTCGGTCTCGGTGCCCACCGCGAGCGGCGCCAGCCCGGCGGCGACCGCAGCGCCGCTGCCCGAGCTCGACCCGCCCGCGGACCGGTTCAGGCCGTAGGGGTTGCGAGTCAGCCCGCCGTAGGCGCTCCACCCGGAGGTCGACCGCTCGTCGCGGATGTTGGCCCACTCCGAGAGGTTCGTCTTGCCGAGCACCACCATCCCGGCGTCGCGCATCCGCTGCAGGAGCGGGGCGTCGCGGCTCGGGGGCGGGGCCTCCGCCAGTGCGAGGGAGCCGGCGGTCGTGGGCAGGTCATGGGTGTCGATGTTGTCCTTCACGAGCACCGGCACGCCGTGCAGCGGGCTCCGGACGCGCCCCTCGGCGGCTTCACGGTCGCGCTCGGCAGCCTGGTCGAGCGCCTGCGGGTGCAGCGTGCAGACGGAGTTGATCTCGGCGTCGACGTGGTCGATGCGGTCGAGGAGTTCCTCGACGTGCTGCTGGGAGGTGTGGGCGGCCATGGGGTCGATCCTGCCTGATGGGTGCGCACGCGCCGGTGGTTTCGAGACGGTCGCTCCGCTCCCTCCTCAACCACCGGCATGAGTGGGAGATCTCACGGTGCACGGACGGACCGCCGCGCCGTACTCTCCCTCTCATGAGCGAAGCCGGGACCACGGAATCTGGACTGCCCTTCGAGCCGGTGTACGGCCCCGACGCGCTCGAGGGCTTCGACCCCGACGAGAAGCTCGGGCTGCCCGGCGAGTACCCGTTCACGCGCGGCGTCTACCCGTCGATGTACACCGGCCGGCCCTGGACGATGCGGCAGTACGCCGGCTTCGGGACCGCCAAGGAGTCCAACGAGCGCTACCGCCAGCTCGTCGCCAACGGCACGGGCGGCCTGTCCGTGGCGTTCGACCTGCCCACGCAGATGGGGCACGACTCCGACGCCGAGATCGCGCACGGCGAGGTCGGCAAGGTCGGCGTCGCCATCGACTCGATCGAGGACATGCGGATCCTCTTCGACCAGCTGCCGCTCGACGAGGTCTCCACCTCGATGACGATCAACGCGCCGGCCGCGCTGCTGCTGCTGATGTACCAGCTCGTCGCCGAGGAGAACGGCGTGCCCGGGGACAAGATCACCGGCACGATCCAGAACGACGTGCTCAAGGAGTACATCGCGCGCGGCACCTACATCTACCCGCCGGCGCACTCGCTGCGGCTGATCACCGACATCTTCGCCTACTGCAAGGCCGAGGTGCCGCGCTGGAACACCATCTCCATCTCCGGCTACCACATGGCCGAGGCCGGCGCGTCGCCCGCGCAGGAGATCGCGTTCACCCTCGCCGACGGCATCGAGTACGTCCGGGCGGCGGTGAAGGCCGGCCTGAACGTCGACGAGTTCGCCGCGCGGCTCTCCTTCTTCTTCGTCTCGCGTACGACGATCCTCGAGGAGGTCGCGAAGTTCCGGGCGGCCCGGCGGATCTGGGCGCAGGTCATGCGCGACGAGTTCGGCGCGACCAACCCGAAGGCCCAGACGCTGCGCTTCCACACCCAGACGGCGGGGGTGCAGCTCACCGCGCAGCAGCCCGAGGTCAACCTGGTCCGGGTCGCGATCCAGGCGCTCGCAGCGGTCTTCGGCGGCACGCAGTCGCTGCACACGAACTCGTACGACGAGGCGATCGCCCTCCCCACCGACAAGTCGGCCCGGCTCGCGCTGCGCACCCAGCAGGTGATCGCCTACGAGAGCGACGTCACGAAGACGGTCGACCCGTTCGCCGGCTCCTACGCGATCGAGTCGCTCACCGACGCCCTCGAGGCCGAGGCGCGCAAGCTGATGGACCAGGTCGAGGAGCTCGGCGGCGCCGTGGCCGCGATCGAGAAGGGCTTCCAGAAGAACGAGATCGAGAAGTCGGCCTACCAGATCGCCCGGGAGATCGACACCGACGAGCGCGTCGTCGTCGGTGTCAACCGGTTCCGCCTCGACGAGGAGGAGCCCTACGAGCCGCTCCGCGTCGACCCGGCCATCGAGGCCCAGCAGGCCGAGCGGCTCGCGAAGCTGCGTGCCGAGCGCGACAACGACGAGGTGCAGCGGCACCTCGCGGCGCTCAAGGCGGCCGCCGAGGGCGACGACAACGTGCTCTACCCGATGAAGGAGGCGCTGCGGGCGCGCGCCACCGTCGGCGAGGTCTGCAACGCGCTGCGCGACGTGTGGGGCGTCTACACCCCGCCGGACGCGTTCTAGCCCGCGGCGCCTTCCTCCGAGCGGGTCGCAGCGGCGAGAAGGCGCCGGGTCGGCCGTCGGAGCACCCGGCGGCGTTACGACCCCGTCCGATACGGTTGGTCCAATGCCGTCCTCTCATCTTCGCGGTGTCGCCGCGGCCGTCGACGCGCTCGAACCGGATCTCGTCGAGCTGCGCCGGGACCTGCACGCCCAGCCCGAGCTCGCCTGGCAGGAGGAGCGCACCACCAAGGTGGTCGCCGAGCGGCTGGCCGGCTCCGGCATCAAGGTGCAGCTGCTCCCCAAGAGCGGCCTGATCGCCGAGGTCGGCGCCGAAGAGGGTCCGCTGGTCGCCCTGCGCGCGGACCTGGACGCGCTGCCCGTCGACGACCTGACCAGCGACCCCTGGACGAGCGCCACACCCGGAGCGGCTCACGCCTGCGGCCACGACGTGCACACCGCGGCCCTCGTCGGGGCGGGCCTCTCGCTGGCGCAGCTCCACCGCGAGCGTCCGCTGCCCGGCCGCGTGCGGATGCTGTTCCAGCCGGCCGAGGAGGTCATGCCCGGGGGCGCACTGGAGCTGATCTCGAGCGGTGCCCTGGAGGGCGTCGACCATGTGTTCGGGCTGCACTGCGACCCCGGTGTCGACGCCGGCGTCGTCGGCCTGCGCGAGGGACCGATGACCGGCGCCGCAGACGCGCTCACGGTGCGGCTGACCGGCCGCGGAGGCCACACGTCGCGTCCCCACCTCACCGAGGACCTGACCTACGCCCTCGGCAAGCTTGTCACGGAGCTGCCCGGAGCCCTCTCGCGCCGGCTCGACCCCCGCGCAGGCGCGAGCCTGGTCTGGGGGGTCGTGCGCGCCGGGGCCGCCAAGAACGTGATCCCCGCCAGTGGCGAGGCCGCGGGCACCGTCCGGATGCTCGACGCGGTCGCCTGGGCCGACGCGGAGGAGCTGGTCCGGGGGCTGATCGCCCAGATCCTCGCCCCCTACCGCGTGGGGGCGGAGGTCAACTACGTCCGGGGCGTGCCGCCGGTCGTCAACGAGCCCCGCTCGACGCTGCTGCTGGCCGCCGCCATCGAGGGGATGCTCGGCGTCGACAACCACGTGCCGACCCCGCAGAGCCTCGGCGGCGAGGACTTCGCGTGGTACCTCGAGTCGGTCCCCGGCGCGATGGGGAGGCTCGGGACGCGCACTCCGGGCGGTCCGACGTACGACCTGCACCAGGGTGACCTGGTGGTCGACGAACGGGCCACGGCCATCGGCTCGAAGGTGCTTGCTGCGGTGGCGATCGAGGCCTTGGTACCGACTCGGTAACAACTTCTGTGCGGCACGATCTTTCGGGACCAAATGCCCATCAGCAACGGTGTCGCCGGTATTAGGGTGTGCTCTGGCCCGCCACCGTGGGCCCGTTCATCGACCGGGGGCACGCGTGTCCCGGAATCAGATCAGGAGGCGCCGTGAAGAAGACGGCACGAGTGGCAGCCCTGTGTGCAGTGGCCGCCCTGACCTTGGCCGGCTGCGGCGACCGCGGCGACACCAACACCGCAGAGCCTGCAGCGTCCGACTCGGCCTCGGCCGCGGAGTCGTCGTCGGCCCCGGCCCAGTCCAACCCCGACTTCAAGGCCTGCATGGTCTCCGACTCGGGTGGCTTCAACGACAAGTCGTTCAACCAGACCTCGCACGACGGCCTCGAGAAGGCCAAGTCCGACCTGGGCATCACCACCGCCGAGGTCGAGTCCAACGACCCGAACGAGTTCGCGGACAACATCGACGCGCTGCTCAAGCAGGACTGCAACATCATCACCACGGTGGGCTTCCTGCTCGGTGACGCGACTCTCGCCGCCGCGAAGAAGAACAAGGACGTCGACTTCTCGATCGTCGACTTCGCCTACTTCGACGACAAGGGCAACAACGTCGCGCCGAAGAACCTCAAGGGCCTGACCTTCGACACCGCCGAGCCCTCCTACCTCGCCGGCTACCTCGCCGCGGGCGTGTCCGAGACCGGCATCGTCGGCACCTTCGGTGGCGCCCAGATCCCGACCGTGACCTCCTTCATGGACGGCTTCCAGCAGGGCGTCGAGAAGTACAACGAGGACAACGGCGCGGACGTCCAGGTCGTCGGCTGGGACCAGAACACCCAGAAGGGCACCTTCACCAACGACTTCGAGAGCAAGACCAAGGGCGCCTCGGCCGCCAAGGAGATGATCACGCAGGGTGCGGACATCATCTTCCCGGTCGCCGGTCCCGCGGGTCTCGGCGCGCTCCAGGCCGTGCAGGACGAGAAGCTCAAGGCGATCTGGGTCGACACCGACGGCTGCGTCTCGGCCGCTGAGTACTGCGACGTGCTGCTGACCTCGGTCATGAAGGGCATGGACGTCGCGGTGGAGCAGTCCATCAAGGACTCGCTCGACGGCAACTTCAGCAACGAGCCCTACACCGGCACGCTCGCCAACGGCGGCGTCGGCCTGGCCGGCTACCAGCAGCAGGCCTCCTCGGTGCCGTCCGAGCTTTCCGACAAGATCGAGGAGCTCAAGCAGCAGATCATCGACGGCGACATCACGGTCACGGTCGGCAAGCCCTGACCTGACCGAGTAGTGGTCAGCGCGTCTGACCACACCATGCTGATCGGCAGACGGCCGGGGTGGGTTCGCCCCTCCCCGGCCGTTTGTCATGATCAGCACCAGGCACAACGGCAGAGGACACAGCAATGAAGCTGGAGATGAAGGGCCTGACCCGGCGCTTCGGGTCGTTCACGGCGAACGACCACATCGATCTCACCATCGAGCCGGGGGAGATCCACTGCCTGCTCGGGGAGAACGGTGCGGGCAAGTCCACGCTGATGAACATGCTCTACGGACTGCTGGACCCGACCGAGGGCGAGATCCTCCTCGACGGCGAGCCCGTCCGGTTCGCGAGCCCCGGCGACGCCATCGCTGCCGGCATCGGCATGGTCCACCAGCACTTCATGCTCGTCCCGGTCTTCACCGTTGCCGAGAACGTCATGCTCGGCCGCGAGCAGACCCGCGGCCTCGGCGTGCTCGACCGCGGAAAGGCGGCCGAGCTCGTGCGCGAGCTGTCCTCCCGCTACAAGCTGGCGGTCGAGCCGACCGCGTTGGTCGAGTCGCTCCCGGTCGGCGTGCAACAGCGCGTCGAGATCATCAAGGCGCTCGCGAACGACGCGAAGGTGCTCATCCTCGACGAGCCGACCGCGGTGCTCACGCCGCAGGAGATCGACGAGCTGATGGACATCATGCGCGCGCTCAAGGAACAGGGCACCTCGATCGTCTTCATCACCCACAAGCTCCGCGAGGTCAAGGCGGTCGGTGACCGGATCACCGTGATCCGCCGTGGCAAGGTCGTCGGCACCGCCGCGCCCAGCACCCCCGAGGCCGAGCTCGCCGAGATGATGGTCGGCCGAGCGGTCAACCTCGTCGTCGACAAGGAGGCCCCCAAGGTCGGCGAGCCCGTCCTCGAGGTCAAGAACGTCACCGTCGTCGACCCTCGGGGCACCGTCGTGGTCGACGACGTCTCCTTCGAGGCGCGCGCCGGGGAGGTGCTGGGGATCGCCGGCGTGCAGGGTAACGGGCAGACCGAGCTGATCAAGTCGCTGCTCGGCGTGATCCGGCCCGACGCCGGGAGCATCGAGATCCTCGGCAAGGACATCTCCAAGCACGGTCCCCGCGAGTCGCTCGCGCACGGCATCGGCTACATCCCCGAGGACCGATCCCACGACGGGTACGTCGGGCCGTTCAGCGTGCGGGAGAACCTGGTGCTCGACCTCTACCGCAACGACGACTTCTCGCACGGCCTCGCGCTCAAGCTCGACAAGATCGAGGACAACGCCCGCGAGCGCATCGACGAGTTCGACATCCGCACCACCTCGATGAACTCCCCGGTCAGCTCGCTCTCGGGCGGCAACCAGCAGAAGGTCGTCGTCGCCCGCGAGCTGTCCCGGCCGCTGAAGCTGCTGGTCGCCTCGCAGCCCACGCGTGGTGTGGACGTCGGTTCGATCGAGTTCATCCACCAGCGGATCATCGCCGAGCGTGACCGGGGCACCGCGGTGGTCATCGTCTCCACCGAGCTCGACGAGATCTACGCGAGCTCGGACCGAATCGCGGTGATGCACGACGGAAAGATCGTCGGCACGGTCACCCCCGACATCGCGCGCGAGGACATCGGACTGATGATGGCCGGCGCGCACGAGCCCGCCGGGCACTCTCCGGCAGAAGGAGGCGCGGCATGAGCGACGCACCCGCGACGAAGCCCGCCGAGACCCCGCCGCCCGAGCCGGAGCAGGACGAGCCGAAGCCGCCTGTGAACCGCTGGGCCGCCTACCTGCCGACCGTCAAGACGACCGTGGCCGCGGTGTTCCTCGCGCTGGTCATCGGGGCGATCCTCATCGCGTTCTCGACGCCGCGGGTCATCGAGTCGCTGAAGTACTTCTTCAGCTACCCGTGGGACTTCTTCAAGTTCGCCGGGATCGCGATCTGGGACGGCTACAGCGCGCTGCTGCGCGGCTCGGTCGGCTCCTGGACGTCTCTCGAGCGCACCGTCGAGCGCGCGGCACCCCTGATCTGTGCCGGCCTCGGCGTGACGCTGGCCTTCCGCAGCGGACTGTTCAACATCGGGGCGCAGGGCCAGATGCTCCTCGGCGCGATCGCGGCCGGCTACATTGGGTTCCACTTCGACATGCCCGCCGGGATCCACCTGGTCGTGGCCGCCGTGGGGGCGGTCCTCGCCGGGACGTTCTGGGGTGGCATCGCCGGCTGGCTCAAGGCGCAGACCGGTGCCCACGAGGTGATCTCGACGATCATGCTCAACTACGTCGCGCGGTTCCTGATCCTCTACCTGCTCGCGAAGGAGACGTTCCAGCGTCCCGGCAGCGACGACCGGCTGTCGCCCCCCGTCAACGACACCGCAGCCTTCCCGACCGTGTTCGGCGTGCACACCGGAGTGATCCTCGCGTTCCTCGCCGCCTGGGGCGTGTGGTGGCTGCTGGAGCGCAGCACCGTCGGCTTCGAGATGCGCGCCGTCGGCGCCAACCCCCAGGCAGCGCGGACCGCCGGCATGCACGTGCCGCGGGTCTACTTCGCCGCGATGGCGATCGCGGGCGGCCTCGCGGGGCTGGCCGCGGTGATGCAGGTGCTGGGTCAGCACAGCTCGCTGACCGACAACGTCGCGGGCACGGTCGGCTTCGACGCGATCACGGTCGCGCTGCTCGGCCGGGCGACCCCGCTGGGCACCGTGCTCGCCGGGCTGCTGTTCGGCGCGCTGTCGTCGGGCGGCCTCTCGATGCAGGCAGCCGCGGGCGTCCCGCCGGAGCTCGCGCAGGTGCTGCAGGCACTCATCGTGCTGTTCGTGGCCGCTCCGGCTCTGGTCCGCGGGGTCCTGCGGATCAAGGCAGGTGGAGACGGCGAGACCGTCATGGCGAAGGGATGGGGAGCGTGACCGCCGTACAGACGCCGGACCGGGCGCCGGGGGCACCAGCGGAGACCCGCGTCCGCGACCGGGCGGACATCACCCGCCAGATCCGCCTGGTGGTCACCTTCGCGATCGCCGCCGCGTTCCTCCTCTACTTCGCGCTCGCGGTCAACGACCCGAGCGTGCAGTTCATCCTCGGCGAGCGGGTGACCAAGGACATCCAGCCCAAGGACCTCGACGGCGCGATCGTCTCGTGGCTCGCGGTCGCCGTCGCGGTGGTCGCGCTCGTGCTCGCGGCGCTGAACCGCTACCCGCGGGGGGTGTGGGCGGTGGTCGCCAGCCTCGTGGTCGGGCTGATGTTCTACCTCGGCTTCCTGATGTGGGCCTACGCCGACCAGGGGGAGGGTTTCGTCGCCTCGATCGCCAACCCGATCCCCGGCACGATCCGCATCGCGACGCCGCTGGTGTTCGGTGCGCTCGCCGGCGTGATGTGCGAGCGCTCGGGAGTCATCAACATCGCGATCGAGGCCCAGTTCCTCGCCGGCGCGTTCTTCGCGTCGGTGGCGGCGAGCCTCGCGTTCAGCGCCTACATGGGCCTGGTCGGGGGCATCCTCGCGGGGCTGCTCATCGCCTCGATGCTCGCGGTCTTCGCGCTGCGCTACCAGGTCAACCAGGTGGTCCTCGGCGTCGTCCTGGTGGCGTTCGCCTCGGGCCTGACCAGCTTCCTGCTCGGCCAGATCCCGAACGACCCGGCGATCAAGCAGTACTTCAACGAGCCGCCGATCCTCTCGCCCATCCGCATCCCCGGGCTGGCCGACATCCCGCTGATCGGCGAGGCGCTGTTCGACCAGACCCTGCTCGTCTACCTGATGTACCTCTCGGTCGCCGTGGTCACGCTGCTGCTGTTCCAGACCAAGTGGGGCCTGCGGGTCCGCTCGGTCGGCGAGCACCCCATGGCTGCCGACACCGTCGGCATCAAGGTCAACCGGATCCGCTGGCAGGCAGTCCTCGTCGGCGGTGTCTTCGCCGGGCTCGGCGGCGCCTACTACACGGTGGGCTCGACGGGCGCGTTCGACCGGGACGTCTCCGCGGGCACCGGGTTCATCGCGCTGGCCGCGGTGATCATGGGCCGCTGGCACCCGATCGGGGCGACCTTCGCGGCGCTGTTCTTCGGGTTCATGTGGAACCTGCAGAACCAGCTCAGCTTCGCCGACAAGCTCCCGGGCGAGCTGCTCGGCGCAGCGCCGTACCTCGCGACCATCATCGCCGTCGCCGGCTTCGTCGGGCGGGTCCGCCCGCCTGCTGCCGACGGCGAGCCCTACGTGAAGAGCTGATCAGTTGTCCGAGCACGCAGGCGACTTCGACTGGGAGTCGCTCACCGACGAGGCCCGCCGCATCTCCGAGCGCGCCTACGTGCCCTACTCCCACTTCCCGGTGGGCGCCGCGGCGATGGCCGACGACGGCCGGGTGCTGACCGGCTGCAACGTGGAGAACGCCGGGTACGGCGTGACGCTGTGCGCCGAGTGCGGGGTGATCTCGTCCCTGGCCGCGACCGGAGGCGGCCGCCTGACGCACTTCGTGGGCGTCAACGGCGCCGGCGACGTGATCATGCCGTGCGGGCGCTGCCGCCAGCTGCTGTTCGAGCACGGCGGCAACGACCTGCTCCTGCTGACCGTGTCGGGGGTGCGCCCGATGAGCGAGGTGCTGCCCGACGCGTT
>JBQCEF010000301.1:0-6701 GCA_051960495.1 Nocardioides sp.
CTTGTCCTCCGGCGACATCGCGAGCACGACCCGAGCGACGGGTTTGTCCTGCGGGCCGTGGCGGTGCAGCGAGAAGCCGAAGCTGCCCAGCGTCCTCCGCCGCACCACCGCCGCCCGCGCCGGGCTCGTGCTCATGGCCACCGGCTTCGTCCTGTACGCCGCGGCCGCGGCACGCCCCTCGCCGCTGGCGGCGCTGGCCGGGCTGACCGCGGCCATGGTCGTCTACACCGCCGGGGAGCTGCTGCACGCCCCGATCGCCACCGCCCTGGCCCTGGCGCAAGCGCCGCCAGCACTGCGCGGCCGGTACATGGCCGTCAACCAGATGGCCTGGGCCCTGGCCGGCGCGCTCGCCCCGGCCGTCTTCACCACGCTGCTGCGCTGGCACCTCCTCGCGACACCGATCCTGCTGGTCGCACTCGACACGCTCGCCGTCGCGGCCCTGACCGCGATGGCGCGCACCGCACCGGAACGCCCCCGCGCCGTGCCGGCCAACTCGGCCGCCTGCCGCCCGCCATCTGCTCCCAATCCCGGGGCCGCACCGCACCCAGATCGCCGGCCCGCTACCGCACCGCCCCTCCAGACCGCCTGCATGAAGGGAACCTCATGACCAGCATCCTGACGCTGTCCGGCAGCAGCCGGACCGGAAGCCTCAACACCGCTCTGCTACGCGTCGCCAGACGTGTCGCCGCCGACCTTCCCGTCCCCGTGACCACCCACCGCCCCCCTGTGACCGTCAGCGAACTACCGGTCTTCAACGCCGACCTGGCCGAACACGGCCTTCCCCGTCCCCCGCGCCTGCTCGAGCAGGCGGTCGCGGCCGCCGACGCCGTCCTGATCGCCACGCCGGAGTACAGCGGATCCATCCCCGGTCCGCTGAAGAATGCCTTGGACTGGCTAGCCTGCCCACAAAGCACCCAACCCTTGGCCGCCAAGCCGGTGGCAGTGATGTCTGCCAGCCCCAGCCGGTTCGGTGCACAGGCCGCCCGCGCCCAAGTCCTCGACGTGCTGCAACGCTGCGACGCGACGCTGGTCGCCGCGCCAGTGGTCAGCATCGCTCGCGCGCACACCGCCATCGACTCAACCGGCGATTTCACCAGCGAGCACGCCCGGACGTCGGTGCGCGCACTGCTCTACGAACTCGTCGCCGCCGCCGAGACCCGCCCCGAACGCTCCCCGGTCAGCACGGACCAGCTTCCCACCCGCAGCGCGCTGTGACGAGGCCCCCGAACGCGCTCGGATGGCAACTGGGCCCTCCTGCAGGGTGCACGGGAGTCAGCAGCCACGGAGAGCTTCGACCTGGCGGATCCCCATCGAGCCTTCCGCGGACCCACCAACTGACGGACGACCCGACCCACCAACTGGTTAATCGCGCTGCGGTCCATAGGCGGGCGGTCGCTTCCGTCGCTGTCACCGGGAAGGAGCGTGAGATGCCACCGATCGGTTTCCTTCACACCGCGCAGGTTCACGTGCCCACCTTCGAGGCCATCGTGCGTGATGCCGGCAGCAGCGCGCCGTGCCTGCACCTCGTCGATCCGAACCTCCTCGCCGAGATACGCAGCCGCGGCCGTACCGCGAGTGTCGAGGAAGCAACGCTGTCTGCATTGGAACGCCTAGCCGACAACGGCGCGACGGTCATTGTGTGCACTTGTTCCACGCTCGGGCCCGTCGCCGAAGCTGTCGCCGTGGGTCGACCGGTGTCCGTCGTGCGCGTCGACCGTCCGATGGCGCGCGCAGCGGTTCGGATGGGGTCACGCATCGGTGTCATCGCCGCCGTCGATTCGACCTTGCAGCCGACTCGCGCGTTGCTCGAGGAGGAGGCGCGCCGCGCGGGTGTACGGGCGACGATCACTGCGGTGAGCCTGCCGGAAGCCTGGATTGCCTTCGAATCGGGGGACTCCGCGGAATACGTGCGCCAAGTGGCGGACGCCGCACGCTGGGTCGCCGACAGCGTCGACGTCGTCGTCTTGGCCCAAGCCAGCATGTCAGATGTCACGACCATGCTCAGCGATTTGCCAGTCCCGGTGATAGCGAGCCCACGCTTGGCCGTACAGCACGTCTTGGGACTCTCTGTGACCCCCGGGTCGGGCGAGCGCGGCCAACGCCAGTGACCCCGCCGGCAGCCGCGCCCGCCGCCGGCCCCGGGGGGTTGAACTACTCCGATCTATCGCAGTGCAGGGACCGCCAAGCGACGCGGGTCGACGGTCCAGGTGTGGCCGCAGTCGCCGCACTCCCCGGTGGCTGGGGCGTCGGGGTCGTCGTCGGCAGTACGTGGTAGTCAGTTCCGGTGCGGGTGGGTGCAGTTCCGGGAGCGGTAGTCGTCCAATCCGTCGTCCCAGCGTGCCATCGACCGTTCCTCCCAACCCGGGCCCCGCGCCATCACTCAAGCAGAGCCACCGGTTGGCGGCAAGGCCACGTCGCTGCACTCCCATGCCCCGATCCCCTGAATGGCGGCGACCGGTCACAAAGGGTCGCCGGAGAGTGTCTGCGGGGGACGGGCCGGCTTGTTCAGCGTCGCTAACCGTTGTCGCGGTTAGGCTATTGGCAGTAGCCTAGGTGTGTGACTCGTAGAGATGGATCGAGAACGATGCCCCACCCGCGGCGCGTGCGCCGTTTTTCAGCGCGGATGCCGGCTCCTCCGCGCAGGTGTGCACAGCGGGATGGTCGGGGGTGGCACGGTGCCTAGGGTCGGCCTGAACCGAGGCAAGGTCGTTGCGCTGGCTGCGGACCTGGTCGACGAGGTTGGCTGGGACAACTTGTCGCTGGCGGTGCTCGCCGACCGCTGTGGGGTCAAGCAGCCCAGCCTGTACAAGCACGTCGCCGGTTTGGATGCGCTGCGCGTGGAGGTCAGTGCCTTGGCCTTGGGCGAGCTCGGTGAGCAGATGACGCGCGCCGTTCTCGGCAAGGCCGGGCGCGACGCGCTGCTCGCGCTGGCCGGGGCCTACCGGGACTTCGCGCTGCAGCATCCCGGTCGCTACGCCGCCACCGTCGCCGCCCCCACCGGCGAGCACCCCGAGCAGGTCGAAGCTGCCCGCACCGTGCTGCGGGTCGTGGAAGCCACCTTGGCCGGCTACGGGCTGTCCGGCGACGACGCCATCGACGCTGCCCGGGCACTGCGCGCGGCCCTGCACGGCTTCGTCCACCTCGAGGTCAACCACGGGTTCGGCCTGCCGGCCGACATCGACCGCAGCTATCGCCGCCTTGTGGCTGGCATCGACACCACCATGACCACCTGGGCAGCGGACCAGGAGGCGTCCTGACCGCGGCGGCGCCGCGCGCCAACCGAAGCGAGCCTGTATGCCTGCACAGGGTTCGTCGAAACCGGACAACGCGAGGACGACGAATCCATCGCCCGGCTCCCGCTGACCGAACCGCCCACCGAAGCAAGTCCACCGCCGTTGCGAGCGAACAAACCGGGGGCGGGCGTGCAGCGCGATGCAGATTCTGCCGGCGCCCCTCTGTCGATCTCGCCCGCACCGGCGCCCTGCCTGAAAGGAAGCTCATGCGCTTCATCGACCCACATGACTTCATCACCACCCGCGCCTGGGACGCACTGGATATCGCCGAGATCGACGGCGCCACCGTCCGTCTGCACTGGACCGACCAGCCCTACATGTGGCATGTCAACGACGGCACCGAGGTGTTCGTGGTCCTCGACGGTGCCGTCGACATGCACTACCGCCGGGACGGGGATGAACGTGTCGTACGGCTGAATCCGGGGCGGATCTGCCACGCCGAACCAGGGGATGAGCACGTCGCCCACCCCGTTGGGGCCGCCCGTGTGCTGGTGGTCGAGCGGAAGGGCAGCGCATGAAAGTCGCGGTCCTCGACGATTACCAGGACGTCGCGCTGACCATGGCCGACTGGTCGTCGGTGCGACGCCTGGGTGAGGTCGACCGGTTTACCGACCACGTCACCGATCCCGAAGGACTGGTCGAGCGGCTGATGCCGTACGACGTGGTAGTCCTGATGCGGGAACGGACCCCGTTTCCCGCGGCCGTGATCGACCGGCTCCCCGGGCTGCGCCTGGTCGTGACCACGGGGAGAAAGAACCCCTCGATCGACATCGACGCGGCCCGTCGGCGCGGCATCGTGGTGTGCGGCACGCAGAGCCTGGCCACGGCTCCGGGAGAGCTGACGTGGGCGCTGATCCTGGCCTGGAGCCGCCACTTGGTTTGCGAGGTCGCGAACGTCCGCGCGGGCCGGTGGCAGAGCACCGTCGGACGGGACCTGGCCGGTCGCACGTTAGGTGTGGTCGGGCTGGGGCGGATCGGCGGCCAAGTCGCGACCGTCGGCCGTGCGTTCGGCATGGAGGTGGTGGCCTGGAGCCAGAACCTTACCCAGGATCGGGCCGCTGAGGTGGGCGCGCGCGTCGTACCGCTCGATGCCCTGCTCGTCACCTCCGATGTTGTGACCGTGCACCAGGTCCTCAGCGACCGCACACGCGGACTCATCGGCACTCCGCAGCTTGCCCGGATGAAGTCCGATGCGCTGCTGGTCAACACCTCGCGGGCGCCCATTGTGGACGTCGACGCAATCGTGTCGGCGCTACGGGAGGGTCGCCTCGGGGGCGCCGCGTTAGACGTCTTCGAGGACGAGCCGCTGGCCGACACGGACCCGCTGCGCACCACACCCGGGCTGCTGCTCACGCCGCACCTGGGCTACGTCACCGAGGCGGTCTACAGGCGGTTCTTCAGCGGCGTGGTCGAGGACATCCTCGCCTTCGCCGCCGGAGTTCCGATCCGCACGCTCTGACCGTCATACCGACAACGGTCCAGCAGTTCCGGGAGCGCCGTGACTACCCACCGGTCGTGTACGGCCCGACCGGTCTGGGCTTCCTGACGACTCTCACTCATTTTGTCCCATTGGCGGCCGCCCGCGCTCGCACCCCGATTACCGGATCTGCAGCGAGTCGCGCGTTCGCTGACCCGCGTCTTACCGCCGCGACTGCCTATCCCCGTCCTGCGCGGTCGGGAGATCGTCTGTTTCTGAACCAGCGTGGAGTTCGGCTCTTCGATTTCGAGGTCAGCTGCCAGGCCTTGCAGAGGCCGCACCAGTAGGACCCTGTCGGAGCCTTTGGACCATGTGACCGGCAGGGATCCTGAATCGCGTGCAAGGCGCGTTCCGCGCGCGGCCCACCGGCTTGGATAGGACTTCTTCGAGCAGTCGAGCATCGCGACCGTTCCTCAGGGCGCGTGCTCAACTGGCTCATATCCAGCCCGGCACGATGGGTTCGCGGCTGAAGCCGCTCGGCCCGACAGGTGTAGACACCCTCGCTATCTCGACGAGCCAGAATGCACACCATGGTGGAACGCGAAAGCTTCGACGGGGACCGCTACGACGACATGCCCGAGACGGTCGACGAACTCCTGACGGCAGCAGCAGAAGACGCGGCGGATGCGATCACGATGCACGAGTTGGGCCGGTGCCACGAGCTCGAAGGGCCTTGCATTTATTGCGCCGGGCAAGTTCGCCACTGAAGGCTCGCAATGCCTCCCTACACCGGTCGAACCGGCCGGTGAGTGCGTCATAGCCGCCATAGCGCGTGCTTGATCGTGACGAAGCCCCGCGCCGACTCAGCTGTCAGACTCCCTATTGACGAGAGCGGTCGGTGAGCCACCCGTCCAGGTCCCACAGGAAGGTGTCAGTGGCTTCCTGGACCGTGACTCCGTGGTCACCCTCCTCTACCGCCGGAAGGACCTTCGCCGAAGGCCCTTCGACATCGCGCAGGAGCATGGCTCCCTTCCAGACGGCGCACGCCGCCATCAGCAGGTACGGCTCGTCGTCAATCACGCAGACGCCTTCACCGTCGGCGGGCACACAGGACATCTTGTCGCTAACGTCGGCGCTGAGGCGGGAGACGAGAAGTGACAGTTCGACAAGAGGCGTGATGTCCGCAGTTGTACCCGGCAGTTCCATCAGCCGCTGGGCCAGCAGCAGGCTCAGCCTGTGCACGAGCTCGCTCGCCAGAGCCCACGGGAGCGCGATCGGAGTCTCGGCCTTGGCCGGATCGAGCGGGAAGAACTGCCTTCCCTCGTCCAAGACGATGCCTGCCGCCACCTCCTCCACGAAGTCGGGGCACTCAGACGCGGGAACCGCCGGCGCGACCAAAGAGCCCCCCCCCCCCGTCCTCGACGTACACCGGGGTCTCCAGCCACCGCGCGGAACGAAGCAGTTGATCGTGCGCCTCGGTCCAGGTCATCCCGAGGCCGTGGCGCTCAAGATGGGCGACCAGCAGAGCCGCGTTCTCAAGCGCCCAGTCCTCCAACTGCATCTTCGTCACCTTTCCTCAGTGAGATCCCTCGTCCTGAAACCGCCGACTCCGCCGTCGGGTGGACTCGCTCGCGTCGCGGTAGATCGCGTTGCGCCCCATTCCTGGGCTCGGCTGGTGACGCCCCGGCGGGCAGCCCGTCTCGCCGATCCGATCGATGACGCGGCCGAGAAACGCCGGGAGCGTGAATCGATGCCACTCTTCGAGCGCCGCTGGGGTCCGCGCGAAGGTGGCCTCCCACCGCAGGCACGCGACCGTCGCAAGTTCGTGAACGACGTGCGGATGGAGGTCCCAGCAGACAGGGATGACCCGGTCGGTCCGCCACGTGTGCTCCTCGTTGATCCACGCCACGACGGCGTCCAGCCAGGCGTACATGCTCAGACGAATCTCCGGCAGGCAGCTCGGCGGGTCCCACGGGCGCGGCAGGAGCGCG